>CAZPZP010000072.1:0-10717 GCA_964591025.1 uncultured Chthonomonadaceae bacterium | reverse complement strand
TTCTTCGCCTGTTTCCTACGCTTGGCAAGGGAGAAATTGAGCAGAACAGCCGTATGAGGAGAGAAGTTACTGGGGATTGACATTGTGCCGGAACGCGAAGCGTCTTCGATATGTTTCAGCAAGACGGATGAAGTGTAAGCAGTATTTGTGAGGAGCAGAGAAACCTACTCCTCACATTTTATACTCACCTTGTTGCTCTGTGCTTCGTCTCTATATATCTTTTTTGCGATCAAAGTCGCGAAGTCAACAAAAGATGCCAGTATTTTGCACTCGAAACCCTCATTCGTTGCAGCATAAATACGACACAGCAATTTCGCCGCAATCTGACGGAATATCGTCTCCGTTTCGCTTCCACAGGCGTAAGCGAACATTAAATGTGCATTAATCTTTGCTTGATAAGTAAAAATACCGTGCGGTGGCATGATTTATGCTGTGTTCTAGAATTAGACCTCTTGCATAAGTCCAGCGAAATGAATTTCTCTGCTGGGGGCGTTCCGCCGTGCCGTGCTTCGCACTCTCAAGGCAAGAGAATTTCGTCCGTAGGACGGCTGTTTTTGAGTCGGGTACGTGATTTCTACCCGACTTACGCAAGAGGTCTATTGAAAATCCCTCAGCAAGAGGAATTCACTTACTGGCAGGCAATGTGCCGCTTTGAATTGAAAAGGAGAAGAATATGATACGCCGTAATTCGCTTCGTTTTACCGCTCCACTTCTCGGGCTGACGCTCGGGCTGATAGCTGTTGCAAACCCTTCACACGCGCAAAACGTCACAGGCAACTGGCTGTTCGACGGGAATTTCAGTGCCAATATTGGGACCGCATCGAATGCGGTTGGTACATGGTCTTTCGATACAAGCACCATTGGCGGCGCAACGGCGCAGGTGGCTCGCTTCGATGCGTCTACCGTCAACTCCTATCTGGATGTGGCGCACGGTGTAGCCGCCAATGGGGGCGGCACTAAAGCCAATCAGTATTCTATCATCATGGACATTTCTCTCGATGCCCTGACCGGATTTGTCAGTCTCTATCAAACCAACAGCACGGCGACCAGCACAGACGGCGACTGGTTCGTGCGCGGTGATGGCGGAATGGGCATTTCCAGCAACTACACGGATGATGGAAATGCCCTGCGCTTCCAAGCTCCCCTATGGCAGCGTCTTGCACTTGTCATTGACACTACGACTCCGACGAGTGCCGGCAGTGACGTCACGACGACCACTTACCGCAGTTACATCAATGGCAGTCTGCAAAACGTCGTGCAGTCTCCGGGCGGCTGGGGGGTGGACGGGCGTTACAGCCTCAACAACAACGTCTTCCTCTTGGCGGACGAAGACGGTGAGATTCAGTCCGGTCTGATCAACAATCTACAAGTGCGTAATTACGCAATGTCCGCCGACGAAATATCGTTGCTTGGCGGTTCGACGGCAGGCGGTATTAGCACGGCAGTGGTTCCCGCGCCGAGTTCCCTCATTACTGCACTTGTAGGAGTGATACCCTGCTTAGCTCTGACCATGCGCCGCTTCCGCCGCAAAGCGTAATCTTCGCTGAAGCTCAAATACAAGTCTGAGTTATTCTGAATGCGCCCTCTGTAGATACAGAGGGCGCATTCCATTTCGTGCCGCATCCTACTCGGTTATATTGCTCATGAATAGGAGTGATGAAATCTTCCAACTTTTTATAGACATCGTCCATATCGAGTGGAGTGTCCAATAGCCATTGTGAGATGCATCGGATACTCTTTGTTGAGATAGAAAAGAGAGAGAAGCAATCCATAGGCTATAGTAAACAGATTTATCCTTTTTGTCTCCAGGTGCGAATCAAATTCAGGGCAATTCCGGGTACGTTCCTATACCCGGAGAGAAAGAGACAGAATTTGTCCGCGCAGGCGGACGTTGCGTTTTCCAGAGCGGGGAATTTATTCCACCGCCCAAGAAAAATCACGTCACTGATCGCTCTGAAATTTATTCCACCGCCCACGAAGAATGCCACAATCGAAAGAAACGCAACTGAAAGAAACCAAAATGTTGATAGATACCCATTGCCATTTCAATCATAAAAAACTTGCGGACGAAATCCCCGCGTGTATCGCCCGCGCCCATGCCGCCGATGTCGCGCAGATGATCGTCGTTGGTTATGACGCCGCCAGCAGTGCGGAGGCAGTCGCGCTTGCCGAGCAATATGCCCCGCACGTTTTTGCTGTGGTCGGAGTCCATCCCCACGATTCCAAAGATTGGAGTGAGGAGACGGCGCAGAGGCTTCGTGAATGGGCAAATCATCCCCGCGTCGTTGCGATTGGCGAAATCGGTTTGGATTTTCATTACGATTTTTCGCCGCGAGACCTACAAAATGCCGCCTTTCGCGCTCAGATGAAAATCGCGCAGGAGGTCGGCTTGCCCGTAGTGATTCACTGCCGCGAAGCCTATCCCGAAACCCTCGAAATTTTGGCAGAGGAGACTGTCCAGATGTTAGGCGGTGTGATGCACTGTTGGGCAGGAACCGTCGAAGAGGCACAGCAAACCATAGATTTAGGGATGCACTTGGGGATTGGAGGAACGGTGACCTTCAAGAATGCGGAGAATGTGCGGGCAAGTGCCAAAATCGCGCCGTTGGATCGTCTGCTTGTCGAAACTGACGCGCCCTATTTGGCTCCGATGCCGCATCGCGGACAGCGCAACGAACCGGCGTATACGCGCCTCGTCGCCGATTATCTCGCCGCACTGCGGGGAATTCCCTATGCAGAACTCGCCGCAACGACAACCGCCAACGCCCTCCGCCTTTTTGCCAAACTCTGACCTATCGCGAGCATTGTTCCATGTGCAACCGATTTTTCTATCCGCAACACCATGCTGATAACTCACCTCTCGCAACGGGGGTTTACAACCCCCGTCTGGAAAAAACAAGCGTCTTTCAGACGCACACCGTCTCGCGATGAGAATGTATCCGCGAATGTATCCGCGTCTGAAAGACGCTTGTACTTTTTTGCCGGGTACTTTCAGTACCCGCAACGCCATGCTGATAATCACATAAGATGACCACACTGGTTGCAACCGGCAGAAAATCGAGGACACGCCATCGGAATTTCTCAGGAGTCTCTCAAGAAAAGGCGGTTTCTATCCAATAATGTATTCACGCAAAGGACAGTGTGAACACGAGGGGTTCCGCAGTGCGTCCTATGTCGTAGCGTGCGCGGCGTCCACCGAAAAGAGCCCATCCGATTCGGCAGACGCCGCGTCTGTTTGTGTGGCTTATCTCAATGGTGAATACGAACAAGTCTGCAATGAACTGATGGCTTTAGGCGAACAAGTCCGGCAGGAGCCAGTGTATTTCGACGCCTGTTCGGTGGCAGAAGAAGCGATGCGGCGCGTGCGTGCTAATGCTGAGACATTGGTTTCACGCCTCAACGCCATTGGCTTTAAATTCTATGAAACTCCCCTACGCCCTCCTTTGCCGGACGCTCGACAGCGTATTCTGGAAATCGAGGAGAATTTTGCACAAATCCCCTTTGTATGGCGTGCTTGCTGTGAGATTGTTGGCGATATTGACTTTGGCGGCAGTCATCCCGAATGGAAAGGTGATTTAACGGATTTGCAAATTGATGGCGAAAGTGTTGTTGAGGGCTTTGTTGATTGGGGAGAATACGAGGACGACAACGGCGATCTTATCTTGCACGTACCGATTTCGAGTGTTGAAGGTGTAGGTAGTTACGGCACTTGGGTTCCAAACGGAGCATTTGACGCACCGATAGATTTTGATGATGTGATGATTGTTTACGGCGCGTCACTGCTGAATTACCTGCGTGTCAACCTTTTGCGTTGTGGTGGCTTTTTGGGATACGATTTCCCCTATCAGGAAAAAGCAGTGATTCCTCACATAGATGCTCTCACCAGAGACTTGATTCCCTTCTGATAGACAAATCTGATAAACTTCTGACAAGCTCGCGTCCGACGGACGCTTGGCGGAACGCCATTTCAGGCGGGGGTTTTCAACCCCCGACAAACCCATGTCTGAAGTTTAAGCGATTTCTTTAGAGAGCGTAATAAATTCCTCCGCTGGGGGTGTTCCACCGTGCCGTGCTTCGCCCTCCCAATTCAGGGAAGAGGCAGCAAGGAGGAGAAAGATAGGACACTGTCCCCTACAGAGGGTAATACTCACAAATGGGGATTTCGTCCGTAGGACGTCTGTTTTTCAGGCGGGTACGTTTTTGTACCCGCACGACAGCACAACGCTCTCAGCCAATAGAGATGTTTTTCAGGCAGGTACATTTTTTACCCGATGCGTCAGGTGAGTTTGCGAGAAAAATCCCTGCGTCCGAAAATGAATGCAGGGAGAAATGAGAACGATATTTTGCCCAATGGAAAGCGCAGCAGCCAGCATCTTTTTTTCGTTATGCCGCCTGTTGTGCCAATCCATCCGATGTATAGGTAACTTCCTGCGGCAACGCCGAAGACAAGAGTTGTGTCTGCGCGATAGAGTTTTCCGGGTCGAGTTCGAGGACACGCGAGAAATAGTGCGCGGCTTCGCCCTTGCGTCCGGCGTCGCGCAATGCGATCCCTAAATTCAGCGTGGCGTCCAGAAACTGCGAATTGATGACAAGTGCCGCTTGAAACGCACTGATGGCATCGTTGGTTTTGCCATTGGCACTGTAGGCGACGCCGAGATGATTATGAATATCGGCGTAATTCGGATTCAGTGACAATGCTTTTTGATACTCGCCAACCGCGGGTTCATATAGCCCGCGCCGCAAAAAGTCGTCGCCCAGCCGATAATGAAACAAAATGTCGTCCACTTCGGTGTGGGAAACCTGCTCGAATGACTGCAACGCTGCCAAGAATTCGCCTTTGCTGTGATACTCTATCGCCCTCTGAAACGATTCGGTCTTGAAGCCCGGTTCCAGTTCGATGGCTTTGCAGATCGACTCGATGGCTTCCTCTCGGAACTCCTGCTCGTAGCGAATCAGCCCCTTATAAAACGAGGCTTTGGCGAAGCGCGGATTGATCTCCAACGCCCGATAAAGCGAATCGAGTGCCTTTTCTAATTTGTGTCCGGCACGTCGCGCCAACGCCTGATGAAAATGCAAATCGGCATATTGCGGATTGATCTCCAGCGACTTTGCAAAACACTGTTCGGCTTTGTCCCACGCGCCCGCTTTCATCGCCTTGTGTCCCATTTGGGTATAAGACTCGGCGGTATAAAACAACGCCAGCCGCTCCGTCATCGCGTCGTGTTTGCCATTTTTCGTGAGGCGCGAGCAATCCAATTCGGAAATTGCCTCTTCATACATCCCTTTATCGAACATTCGCACGCCGTTATCATAGTGCGTATTGCGTCCAAACCCCAACATTTTTCCCAGTGTCGACATGATATCCTCCAATATAGGGAACAGGAAACAGGGAACAGGAAAATGCAAATCCGATCCACGCAACACACGAACACAAAAACGAAAGGAACACAAAATTTCAAGTGCAAAAGTCGAAAGCAAGGAATGTTGAATTATCCCTGTGTTCCCCGTGTCCCCTGTGGTCTTTTATGAATTGTCCTGTTCCCTGTTGCCTATTCCCTGTTCCCTCCTTTACTTAAATTGCGCGGTGGTGCGCCCGATACAGTGATACTCGAAACCCATCCGGCGCATTCGGAGCGGGTCGTAGATATTGCGCCCGTCGAACAACAGCGGCGTCGTCATTGAGTCCTTGACGCGCTCCATATTGAGCTGCTTGAACTCGTTCCACTCCGTCACAATCATCAGTGCGTCCACTTCGCGGGCGGCTTCATAAGCGTTGTTCGTGTAACAGATTTGCGGGAACACTTCGCGGCAGTTGTCGATTGAGATCGGGTCATATGCCTTGACCGAAGCCCCTTCCGCGAGCAGTCGGGCGATCAGGTCGAGCGATTTGGCGTCGCGCATATCGTCGGTGTTCGGCTTGAATGCCAGACCGAGCATTCCGATGGTTTTGCCCTCGAAGGAGCCGCCCATCGCCTCGCGCATTCGATCCAAGAACCGGAACGGCTGCTCTTTGTTGACTTCCATTACGGCGTTGAGCAATTTGAACTCATAGCCGACTTTTTCCGCCGTGCGTGCCAACGCGCTGCTGTCTTTCGGGAAGCACGAGCCGCCATATCCCAAGCCGGCATTCAGGAACGCCGCGCCGATACGATGGTCGTAGCCCATGCCTTTGATAACTTGAATGACATCCGCGCCGACATGGTCGCAGATATTGGCGATAGAGTTGATGAAACTGATTTTGGTCGCGAGAAACGCATTGGAGGCATACTTGATCATCTCTGCGCTCGCCACATCGGTAATCAGCATCGGGCGTTCGAGCGGCGCGTACAATTCCAAGATTTTCATGGCGACGCCCTGCGACGGCGCACCGATCACGATGCGATCCGGCTCCAGCGTGTCTTTAATCGCACTGCCTTCGCGCAGGAATTCGGGATTGCTGACAACATCGAACTCGACATTGCGGCGGCGATTGGTCTCGATGATCTCGCGCACCATATCGCCGGTTCCGACGGGAACGGTAGACTTATTGACGATGACCTTGTAGCGATTGAGTGCCAGCGCGATCTCTTTTGCCGCGCCCTGAATGTACGACATATCGGGGTCGCCATTCGGAAGCGGAGGAGTGCCGACGCAGATAAAGACCACGTCGGAATGTTCAACCGCCAACTGCAAATCTTTGGTAAACGAGAGGCGGCGATCCTGCACATTGCGGAGAACCATCTCTTCCAGTCCCGGCTCATAGATCGGCATTTCGCCGCGTTCCAGCATTTCGACTTTCGCCGGATTTTTGTCCACACAGATCACATCGTTGCCAAGATCGGCGAAGATCGTTCCGGTGACAAGACCGACATACCCTGTTCCAATGACACAGATATTCATGGAGTGCGTGTCCTTCCTTGTTATCGCAAAATAGGCGCAGTGTACAAAGTGTGCCGCCGGAGACGTTCCGCTTTGCAACCCTTACTGATCGTCATTATCGGCGAATAAATCCGAAAGGTTTAGAGGGAGCAGAAGAAAGTCGGAAGCATGACAGCGTAAAACGAAAAATTTTGCACGGACTGCGCGTTGTGGCAAACGAATCACTCTGTTTGCAAGGAGTGTGCCAAACCTGAGTATCATACGGGGAAACTTCCGCGCACCGTTTCCCCTTCATCCCTCCTATGGTCTTGTCACCACCACAGTATTGCTCCTCTTTTCATTAGACCTCTTGCAAGAGTCGGGTACAAGAACGTAACCGACTGAAAAACAGGCGTCCTACGGACGAAATTCCCTTGCTCCTTGAGAGTGCGAAGCACGGCACGGCGGAACGCCACCTGCACGAAGAATTTATTCTGCTGGACTCTTGCAAGAGGTCTATTGATGACGAGTGGCTGGACTTTGGGATGACACAAGAAGAACTCGAACAGATAAAAGGATTGGAGCGATCATTGACAGTCTCAGGGCTTCCGGCAAATCGCTCGATGAGATCGAAGCGGAGTGGGAAGGCAAGAATAACACGCAAATTTTAGAGGAGTATGCACTCGCCACTTCTTGACACAGAAAAATAACGAGCGATATGATCGCAAAGTGTCTCAACCTAAACCGCCGCCTATCGTAGTCGCAACATAGATGGGAATTTTCGTTTCTCATCACCTTGCTCATCAGAACAGCAACTGGTGACGGTGGCGCACAATGCTTTGTAAGACGCCGATGCAAACCAAAGTCAGCATGATATTGTTGCCGCCGTAAGAGAGTAAGAGAAGCGGCACGCCTGCTACCGGGAAGATACCGATGTTCATGCTGATATTGACCAAGACGTGAAAGGTCAGCATGGAGAGAATTCCCGTCCCGATAAGTTTGCCAAAGATGTCCTCGTTCGCCGCCGCAACAATCGTCGCGCCCCGCAAGATCAACAGCAGATAGAGCAGGACGATAAATACCGCGCCCGCAAACCCTAGCTCTTCGCCAACCACCGTAAAAATAAAATCGGTGTGTTCCTCCGGCACGAAACCGCCCTGCACTTGACTGCCTTTGCCTAAACCTTTGCCCCACATTCCGCCCGAACCGATGGCAATTTTGGCTTGTGTGACGTGATAACCGGAGCCTTTTTTATTTTGTTCGGCGTGAAAAATGTTGGTGATCCGCGCCTTCTGATAGTCGCGCATCATGCCGCTATTCCAATAGATGACCGCCAGCACGCCCACCGACGCCAGCACTGCCCCGATATGCTTGAGTTTCGCCCCTGCCATGAACACCATTCCCAACCAAATCGCAAACAAGACCATCGAAGTTGTCAAATCCGGTTGTTTCAAGATCAGAACGAGAGGAACGGAGATATACAGGAATGAGAGAAAGACGGTTTTTGGTTTTTCAATCTCCTCCTGACGCGAGGCAAGAAACGCGGCAAGCGTAATGATAATGATGATCTTCGCCCACTCCGAAGGTTGAAACGGAAAACTCCCGATCTTGATCCAACGCGCCGCCCCTTTCACTTCCTTGCCCAACTTGAAGACAATTAGGAGTGCGAACAGATTGAGGGTATAAAGGTAAGGAACGAAACGCTTCAGGTAGTGATAATCGAAGCCGGACGCAATGATTAAGCCGACGGTTCCAATCGCCAAATTGACGATCTGTTTCTTGTGATAAGCGGTTGCGTCGCCTTTTGTGGCACTATAAATGACGACCACGCCCAAAATTGCAAGCAAATAGGTCAAAATGAGTAAGGGAAGATCAATATAACGGCGGTGTCGGGTATCTAAAATCATGGTATATCCAAAGAGGGAGACGATGGTGCGCTTTCGGCAAAATTTTGTGTGGTGCGGTCTGCTGTTTTGTCCTCTTGCGGTTCAGGCGCAGCGCGGCGATCCGTTCGGCGGCTTCAATTCCTATCCTCAGTTTCGCAATCTCTCCGGTCTTTCCGGCAGTGGTTATGGCGTGGACATTCAAGGCTATCGCTCGCTGTCAGGTCCTGTCGCCTTCTCAACGCCTGTCGCTCACACGCTGGGGCGCGGGCAGGTTCAGATCGGCGGCGGCGCGATGGGTTTCGACAGTACGCTCCAATATCAGGGCAGCAAAAGCAATGGCAGTTCCTATTTGACACTGGGAGCCACCGCAGGGCGGCTCAACGTCGCCGGAACATTTTTCATTAAGAGCGGCTCGTTCGACCAAGTTTACAACGCGCAGATTCAATATATACCCGATGAAGGCACAAAGTGGGTCTTCTCGCTCGGAGCGCAGGACATTGAAGGGCGCGGCGGCGCGGCGGGAGAAGCACTGCCCGAAGACCAATTGTCCTCTCAATCGTTTTTCGGCGTGCTGACTTATCGTTGGGATACGGGCAGAAATCCGATTTATGTTTCCGCCGGATTTGGCACGCGGCGATACGGGCGAATGTTCGGCTCGATCAGCCATCAAGTTTTCAAGCCGCTACGTGTCTGGGCGGAAGCGGACGGTTATAGCCTCAATTACGGCGTGACGGGGGCATGGCGACTGGCTCCCGGACGGCGCGGCTTGGAAGTTTCCACGACGCTCGGCATGATACGCGGGCAATATCTGGCATGGTCGCTCGGCGTCGGCTTCTGATACACATTTAACCACGGAGAACACGCAGGACACGGAGAAAATCAAGAAGAAGTATCATGTTCTCCATGTGAACATTCAGGGGAATTTCCGGTGCATTTGGCAGAAATTTGAGGGCATGACAGGGAGTTGTGTGATATGTGCTGGATTTATGGCGGTGTGAGGTCATCTACAGGAAGCGACCAACCGGGCAGAGCAGGTTCGGCGTGGGCAATATCGCCGCGTTGGAAGATTGTCGGTGTATCAGGAGCATCGGCGCGATAAACTCGTACTTCGCCGCTTCGCAAAACATCGACATCCCAGACGACCTGCGTTCCGGCGGCGAAATAGTCGGCGCGTTTGTCGGCAGTATCCTGATCGGCAACGGCGACATAATCGTTCTCACTCCGACTACCGTTGCCGCGAACACGGGCGCACCGGACAAAAACTGCCCGCCGCTGAGTGTCATGAGTGAGTATAACATATTTTGTTCCTGCCTACAACTTCGAAAAAACTTCGCCGCAGACTTCCTCTGCATTCCCACAGACGAAAAAAACTGCCCCACAGATTCCATCTGCGGCGCAGCGATTGCGAGTTATAGTGGCGCAGACGACAATAACGGCTCCGTCTTTGTCCTCCGCGGGGAAGCACACTCGATTTTTAGAGGTAATGGAATGACGAAAGCCGATGTGAGATCATCAGTTTATCTAATCTCTATTAGACCTCTTGCAAGAGTACAGCGAAATGAATTTCTCTGCTGGGGGCGTTCCGCCGTGCCGTGCTTCGCACTCTCAAGGCAAGAGAATTTCGTCCGTAGGACGGCTGTTTTTGAGTCGGGTACGTTCTTGTACCCGACTTATGCAAGAGGTCTATTGTTTTTGTTGCGGATTATGAAGCGACAACACTTCGGGGACACTCGCCTTGAGAATTATGGCATTTCTCTCCCGATCACGCAATAACAATTCTGGCTTGCCGTTTCCCCAAGAGTTCTCGCCTACAGCAAATAAGGTCAAACCTTCTCTGTCAATGACTTGAAGCCAATTATTGCCCCCGCCTCCAACAAAGATTTTTCGTCCCTCATTATCTTCCAATTCAATGCCGGGACTATCCGTACTCCGACTACCATTGCCGCGCATCAGCAAACGCGCCCGTCCCGAAGCAGAGAAGCTCAACTCTGCTT
>CAZPZP010000071.1:0-10768 GCA_964591025.1 uncultured Chthonomonadaceae bacterium | reverse complement strand
TATGGAATGACGCGATTCACCGTTAAATAATAAGCGGTCACACTTTGCCCCGTGTTTTTTTCATTGACACGGGGCATCAGGTGTGGTATTTTAGTGGCAGTGCGAACCGGTGCCAAACGGCACGGGTGTTCGCACTCTCTTTTTTACGCCGTTTTTCGGCAAATCGTTGAATGAGGAGCGTCTCCGCAATGCGATCCACCGACCTGATTGTGACTGCGAGCAGTAAGAGAAAATTAGAAGATGAATTGTTCCGCTTGCGTTCTGTCGAGCGTCCGAAAATCGGCGAAGAGATTCGGAAAGCGCGGGAATATGGCGATCTTTCGGAGAATTTCGAGTACCATGCGGCGCGACAGTCACAAGCGTTCATGAATGGACGCATTGCGGACATTGAAGCCATCTTGGATCGAGCGAAGGTCGTTGCTGATAACGCCTCGTCCGATTTGACGGAAGTCGGACTTGGAACCACTGTGACCATTCGCGATTCGGAAACGGACGAAGATTGGACGCTGACGATTGTTGACGCCACTTCCGCCAATCCCGACATTGACTTTATTTCGTATGCCTCGCCGATTGGTCAAAAGTTGATGAACAAGAAACTCGGTGAAATGGTGGATATTGTGCTTCCCGAAGGCAAAGTTCGCTATGAAGTCGTCGAACTCAAGCGCGAATAATTCCGCTTCAATCATCAAACAAAAAGCCGCGCCCCCCAAAATGGAAGGCGCGGCGTTTTTGTTGAAGGTATCTATCGAAATGAATCTCTCGTGCAGTTCCGCCACACAGACACAACGGAATAGGTTCCTCATGCAGAGGGCGTTCCGCCGTGCCGTGCTTCGCACTCAAAAGGCAGATGCTTTGACCAGAAGTTCTAAACGGCGACCAGTGCTTTGCCGGTGTTTGTTAAAACGGGCTTCGTTGTCCGAACACTGCGACGCGGTGCAACAAAAGGTGCATAGCGGGGCGGCAGTGCGGGACGCACACGGGATTTTTCGGCGAGAAGAGCGGCTTTACGCTCTGACAAGAGATTCTCGTGCGCTTTCCCCATCTCAATCGCCTCACGCAACGATTTACGGGTATAGCGACCTGACGGCAAATCTTGGGCTTGTGCCACTGTCCAGAACTGTGTTCCGGCGGGACAAGACTGCACTACCCAAACGCTCTGCTCCATGTCTTCGACAAGGGCATAAGTCATTCCGGGCGGGACACGCCACGTTTTTACCACGCGGGCAATAATCGGTTTTGGGGCTATTCTGCTCATATTCTCGTCACTCACTGCGAATGTTGTTCTCTATTCGCGATTATCGGCAGATTTCGTCTGCTTCTTGACCCTATTGACGCTGAGGATAGGGAGGGAGTTCCCTTTTTTTGCCTCTCTGTGAATTATATCACAGAACAGATGAAGAATTCAATTGTTCTGCTCGTATTCGCAGAAAAAGTTTCAGTGTGCAGTATTGATGAGAATTAAGCAAGGAAAAGCCTCTGTTTCCATAACAATAGAAACAGAGGCTATTAAAATTACTTAGAGGAAATCAATTTGAGGCATAGTCCGGGTACGTGATCTCTACCCGGACTATATTTGCCTTGCAAGGTCTATCACCCGAACAGTTCGCGGATCACAGCACCTTCGTTTGCCAATTTGATCGGACGTCCCGATGGCGTAATATATTCCTTATCGGGATTGAGACCCACAGCGCGATACAGCGACGCCGCGAAGTCTTCCACATGGAGCGGACGATCAGCAGGTCCCATCGCTCGCTCGTCCGTCGAACCGATCACCTGACCGCCTTTGATGCCGCCGCCCGCCACAACCACCGATTGCGCGTTGGGCCAGTGATCGCGTCCCATATCTTTGTTGACAACGGGAGTGCGCCCGAACTCACCCATCCAGACAACCATTGTCGTATCGAGCATCCCTTGCTGTTTCAGGTCGTTGATCAGTGCCGAGAAGCCGCGATCCAATTCAGGCAGTAAGCCGTTTTTCATCGAATCGAACACGTTGCTGTGCGTATCCCAGCCGCCCATCGTAATTGTAACGAAGCGAACGCCCGCCTGAACCAACCGCCGCGCCATCAAACAAGACTGACCGAAACCGTTGCGCCCGTATTCGTCACGCAATTTCTCGGATTCTTTGCCGATCTCGAACGCCTGTTGAGACTCTTTGCTCGTCACCAAACCATAGGCGCGATCAAAGAACGTATCCATGCTCTTGACTGCATCGCTTTTGGCGTCTTTCAGCCCGTCTACTGCACCAATCAAGCGGCGGCGGCGATCCAGACGCGCCACTGACACGCCGGACGGCAAGGTCAAATCCTGAACCTTATAATTCCCGTCCGCCGGATTGCCCGCATAGAACGGATTGAACGAGCCGCCGAGAAAACCTGCGCCCTGCCCTTCCGCGCCGCCAAGCATCGTGATATAAGGCGGCAGATTGTTCTGAATGCCCTTCTCACGCGCAATCACTGCACCGTACGAAGGAAATTCGACGGTGGGGAGCGGCAGATAGCCTGTCTGCATATAATGCTGCGCCCGCTCATGTGCGCCGTCGCCGTGCGTGATGCTGCGAATGATCGCCATTTTGTCCATCATACGGGACAATTTGGGCAGATGCTCGCCTATGAAAATGCCCGGCACATTCGTTTCCAGCGGGGTAAACGGACCCATGACATCGGTTCCGGCTTTCGGCTTCGGGTCGAAGGTATCCACATGGCTTGGACCGCCGCCCATCCACAGCATAATTACCGATACATCGCTTTTGGATTTCGGCTTGATTCCGGTTTTCTTCGCCTGTGTCTGTGCTTCGGCTTCGAGTGCCAGAAATTGGGGCAAGCCCAATCCCAAAAAGCCGAGTGTACCGACTTTGAGCATTTGACGGCGCGTCACGCCGTCACAGGTGCGATCCAGATACGAGCCGAACTGCCGCAGTTCTTTGTTGTCCATAGTGAGATTCCTTGGGTGGGTAATTGGGTAGTTGGGTAATTGGGTCGTCAGGTCATTAGGCAATACGTTTTCCCTTATCTGAATAACAGAAAGAGGGGTTTCGTTTTCCCAATAGCCCAATGACCTAACGCCCCAACGACCTATCAGTGATTGAACAAAAATTCCTTCGAGTTGATCATCGCCCACATGAGGTCTTCGTATGCCTCACGCGGAACGCCGATTTTTTTGATATACGCGCTCGCTTGCGTTACCTCCTTTTCAGAGGGGAAGCGGGCGAGTGTGGCAAGATAGAGTTCTGTCAAGACCTGCTTTTCGCTCCGATCTCCGAGGCGGGCGAGCAGCTGCGAGAGGCGTCCGTTCGGGGAGACGATTTTGCTGTTGACGGTTCCGCCGTTCATCAGCGCGAGAGCCTGAGACATAGAAGTCTCCTGACTGGGTTCTGCAACTTGCAGTCGGCGACTGCGCCCGAAGACATCGAGAAAGTAGGAACCAACGCTGTTATCGAGCAGATTGATCGCTTTGGTTCCGGGACGCACACCGGGAAAATTCTCCTCAACTCCGGTTGCCACTGTCAGGGTATCGAGGAGTTGAGACGCGCCCAATCGCTTGATATAGTAGTGACTGAAATTTTTGGTGTCGTCGGTATTGGTGCTGTTGGGCTTGGACGACAGCTGATAAGTCCGCGAATTGCAGATTGTTCGAATGAGATGGCGCATATCGTAGCCACTTGCGACAAAATCCTCGGACAGTGCGTCCAAAAGCGGCGCGTTGATGGGAGGGTTCGTTGTACGGAAATCGTCGGCGGGATGGACAATGCCGCGCCCGAAAAACTGCTTCCAGATTCGGTTGACGGTGGCTTTGGCGAAGAATGGATTGTCTTTTGCCGTGATCCAGTTGGCAAGGTGAACCCGAATATCGCCTTTGGCATCGGCAATCGGCAGTTCTGCCGTCAAAAACTTCGGCGGCATGACCTGCCCGGTGCGCGGTTGTCGCATGAGATCATCGCCTTCGGATTTGATGATGATCTCGCGGTCTGCCGTGCCGCCATATTGCCGAATCCGCGCAAAGAACGAGGCGAAGCCATAGAAATCATCTTGTGACCAGCGATCAAACGGATGGTTATGACAGCGGGCGCAGTCAGTACGGACGCCAAGAAAAATCTGCGTCGTCGAAGTCGTCAGTTCCGTCGCATCGCTCGTCACGCGGAAATAGTTGGCGGCGGCACTCTCCACTTGGAACGTGCTGTCTTTGGCAGTGAGCAGTTCGCGCACAAATTTGTCGAACGGCTTGTTCTCGGCAAAACTCGCCCGAATAAACGCGGTATACGCTTTGACGCCGTCCTCTTCCAACAATTGGCGCGTATTGCGGAGCAAATCTGACCAGAGAATTGTTTGGTAGTCCTTGAACTCCGGGCGTTCCAGCAGTTCATCAATGAGTTTGCGGCGTTTCTGCGGATCATTATCTTCGACAAATTGGCGCACCATTGGCGGAAGCGGCGGCGTACCGATCAAGTCGAAGTAGACACGGCGAAGAAAAGTCGCGTCGTCGCACAGGTCGGACGGAACAAGGTTGAGCGTCTTGAGTTTGGTATAGACTGCCTTGTCAATGAAATTATTGACGGGCAGGTTGGGATAGTTGGCAATCGGGGTTTGAGGCTGAACAACGAACTGCGCGAGACCGACTTTGCCCGCATAGCGCACCATGATATTGGCTTCACCGCGCCGCAGTGCTGTGAGTTTGCCGAGCGGGGAGATCACCGCAATGCCGTCATCGTCGCACGCATAGCGCGAAAATGGGGTCACGTCGCGAGTGCTGCCATCGCTGTATTTTGCGGTCACGATCAATTGATGGCTGGAATTGGCTTCGCGAATCAGGCGCATTCCGGGCGACACTTCGAGTGTGAGGAGTTTCGGCACGACGAGATTAGAAGCGGCATTGTCGAAACCGGCGAGGCGCGTTCCCGATTGTCTGACTGCCGCCTGCTTTTTGCCCTCACCGGGCTTGAAGGGCGCACCCGCTTTGACCCATGCGATAAATAGCCGGGCTTCCGGTCCGTTCGGCTCGAAGCGTTTGCCGCCGAAATGCCCCTTGCCCGTTGGCTTGAGGACAATCAGGCTCATTTCGGGTTTGGCGAAATTGACGCGCCGCCCGTTATTGGTTTTAACGATGGCTTCCCAGTCTTTTTGGGGTTCATAGCCGAAATACGACGCCTTGAATCCGCCCTGCCCGCGTAACGCCCCATGACAGCCGCTGCCGACACAGCCGTTCTTGACCAAAATCGGGGTAATCGTATTCTCGAAACTCAGTCCAGCATCGGTACGAGAGTTTTTGACGACGACTTTGGACTTTGCCGACCTGCCGCCAACTGAGACGGTAATCTCGGCGGTTCCATCACCGACGGGATATGCCACGCCATTGCTGACTTTGACCACGCTGGGATTGGACGAACTGAACGCCGCGCCGCCCGAAAGATCGCGCTCACTGTTGTCCGGCGATTTGGCGACGGCAGACAGCGTTTGAAACGAATAAGAACCGTCAAGAATCGTTTCGGTGGGCAAGAGCGTCAATCCGGCGACAGTGCCGACAGGTCGCGCTCCCGACGATTTAGCAGTCGTTTTTTTGGCTTTGGGCGGATCGGAAAATGCGGGTAGGACTGCCGCGCCAACCAGTGCCAGCGACACCACGCCCCCCACAGTTCGCACAGAGATCGTTTTCATAAGGTTACGCCTCGGATACGGAATCGGAATCGCACGGAATACTGTTGTGTATTATAGGCAACTTTGCTTCATATAGCAAGCAATTTTTGTGCCGAATCTCAACCATTTTGCAATAGAGACGTAATGAGCGAATGAAATGGCAGAAAGTTTGCTTATTTTTTGTGCTGAATTTGGCGGGTGGCACGTTTTTTGCACGTAGGGATTACGTATTAATGCAGTATCGGTTCAATGGATAAGACGACAGACAAGCAGCATTGATCCGAAGTAAGGTATTTTCATGCGCCTTTCCGATCATCCTCTCAATATCCCTGAATTTTTGCAATCGTTTCCCGCCCATGAGCATCGTCTCCAAAAGCAGCTGCGTCTCAGCGTCCTTATTCCCGTTTATAACGAGCGGCATCTGGTGGCTGCCAGCACCAGCCGGGTTCTCGCTCTGAACTCGGAACTGATCTCCGAGTTGGAATTGATTGTCGTTGATGATCATAGCACCGATGGCAGCACGGAGATTTTGGAAAAGATGGCACTCTCCGAGCCGCGCATGAAACTGTTCCGCCATGAGACCAATCAGGGCAAGGGAGCCGCCATTCGCACCGCCCTCTCCCATGCCACCGGCGATGTCTGTGTCATCCACGACGCCGATATGGAATACAATCCTGCCGACATTCCCGCCCTGCTGCGTCCCTTTGTCGAAGAGGGCGCGGATGCCGTTTTCGGTTCCCGTTATCTGTCTGCCGATTATCGTCGCGCCTTAATGCACCGCCATACCCTCATCAACAAAACCATTACTGCTCTGTCGAACTGGTTCACCGACCTCAATCTCACCGATGTCGAGACCTGCTACAAAGTCGTCAACACCCAACTGCTCAAATCGCTCCCCTTGCGCTCCAACGACTTCCGCTTCGAGATCGAACTGACCTCCAAACTCGCCAAGCGACGGGCGCGGATTTTCGAGGTTCCGATCCGCTACCTGCCCCGCTCGTATGAGGAAGGCAAGAAGATCGGCATGAAAGACGGACTGCTTGCCCTCACGGCGATTGTGCAGCACGCCCTCATTGACGACATCTATCGCGAAGACTCGTATGGCTCCAATATTCTCAATGACTTGCAGCACGCCCGTCGCTTCAACCGGTGGATGGGACAGACACTGCGTCCGTACCTCGGCAACCGCGTGCTGGAGATTGGGGCGGGCATAGGCAATCTCACCAACCAATTTATACCGCGTGAACTCTATGTTGCCAGTGACATCAATCCGCATTATCTCGACTTTTTGCGCTCCTATTCTTTCGGCAAGCCGTACTTGCGCGTGATGAATGTGGATGCCAACAGCCCCGAAGACTTCGCACCGTTGGCGGGGCAGTTCGATACCGTATTGATGGTCAATGTTCTCGAACACGTTCCGGATGAAGCCGTTGCCCTCGCCAACATTTTCCAAGCGTTGGAATCAGGGGGGCGTGCGGTCATTCTGGTTCCGCAGCACCCCCAACTTTACGGCACGCTCGATACGGCTTTGGAGCATCGGGAACGCTACACTGCCGCCAAACTGCGTCAATCGCTGGAATCCGCCGGGTTCCGGGTGGAGAAGTGTTTTGATTTCAACCGAACTTCGGTTCCGTCATGGTGGCTCAACGGCAAAGTGCTGAAGCGTACCGGGTTCTCTCGCGTCCAATTAAAAGTTCTTGAAGTGCTGATGCCCGTCATACGCCGTACCGACAGAATCCTGCCATGGCAAGGGTTAAGCGTGATTGGCGTTGGTGTCAAACCGTAAGGGTATTCTGTTTCGTTGCTTTGTTTTGCCCACAACGGACTTCTCCCGCAGGACGCACGAATCGCCGTGCGTCCTGCAAATGCGATAGGAATGAGACAGGCACATAATGGTATTGTTCCCCTTGCTTTTCTACGGTATTTTGGTTCTTGGACTGATCGTCAATTCTGATGCCGCAATTTCCTTTGATTTACTCCGCCGTAAACTGCTGACGGCGGCAGTGATTTGGGGCGTAGTGGTGACAGCAATCACAGAGATATTAAGTTCGCTGCACTTGATCGCTGTTGTGCCACTCGCCTCGATTTGGGCAATGGCGTGTGCTGTAGGAGCGGTTTGCTCTTGGCGTCTCGCCAAACGCCGGTTGACCTTGCAGCCTCTGCGGAAGAGTGTCGCGTCATTCTCTGCTTTTGAGAGGCTTTTCAGTGCAATGCTTGTTGTGCTGATCTTCGGCACAGGCATCAACGCGACTTTTGCTACTCCTATCACTTTCGACGCCATGACCTATCACTTGACGCGAATTGTCCATTGGCAGCAGCAGCACTCTGTCGTGTTCTTTCCAACGGAAAATCTGCGTCAGATTCTTTTTGCGCCTTGGGCAGAGTATGTCCTGCTCCATCTCCAACTCCTCAGTGGCGGCGATCATTACACTAACTTCGTCCAATGGTTTAGTTTCCTCGGATGCCTTGTCGGTATCACAGCGATTGCCGCAGAGTTGGGGGCTTCGCGGCAGAATCAACTGCTGACAGGCGTTCTTTGCGCTACGCTTCCGATGGCGGTTTTGCAAGCGTCTACGGCACAAAACGATTTGGTGCTTTCATTCTGGATTGTCTGCCTTGTCTACAGTATTTTGCGCTTGACACAGTCTCAGGTCGCTCTAAATCTCACGGCAGAAGCGGGTGCGGCTTTGGGTCTGGCTCTATTTACCAAAGGAACCGCCTTCGTCTTTGCACCGCCATTTCTCGCTTGGTATTTTTTGCAGAGAATGAGCCGATTCCGATCTCGTGCCTTGCCGGAATTCGCGCTGATCGGCATCATCGTTGTGGGAATCAATGCCTCCCACGCCGCCAAAAAGATACAACTCTACGGCGGACTCAGCGGATTGACGCAGGAGGCAAAAGTCTACCGCCTCTCCAATGAAATTCACACACCGGCTGCGTTTGTGTCGAATGTCGTGCGGAATACGGCAATACACTTTGGGACACCGAGCCATAGCCTCTCGCTCCAATTGAACCAAGCCGTCCACGCGACCCATATTGCATTAGGAATTTCCGCAACCGATCCGCGCACCACATTTTTCGTGCAGGAATTTACTGTGCCGAAAGGAGAATTATACCGAAGCGAAGATTATGCAGGCAATCCACTGCATTTGATTCTGTTTGGGATATGTACCGTGTGGTTTCTTGCGAACGCTAGCAGCCAATCCGGGCGTGTCAAAAGTTACTTGCTTGCCGTACTGAGTTGTGCGGTTTTGTTCTGCTTTGCGTTGAAATGGCAACCGTGGCATTGCCGTCTGCACCTCACCTTTTTTATTTTAACAGCTCCATTTTGTGTCGTTTTTGCGGCACAGCGGTTCTCGCAGAGGGTTTTGGCAGCGATAGGTGGACTGCTGCTTGCTTTTGCGTTGATAGATGTCTTTGCGGCTCATTCGCGTCCGCTCGTCGGCAGGAACCGCATTTTCCAACATTCGCGATCTCGGCACTATTTTGCCAATTTGCCGCAGTTGTATGCTCCTTGGAAAAAGGCAGTTGCCTTTGTCCAAACACAGCATTGGTCGCGTGTCGGGCTTTATTTCCAAGTGGATGATTACGAGTATCCATTGTGGCTGGATTTGCAGCGTATCGGCGTCAAAGAGATCGAGCAGGTGGGCGTCACCAATCCTTCGGCTTCGCTTGCTTCCAAATCTGAAGTAGGTAGCTTCGCGCCGCAAGCCATTATAACAGTATCCAAATCAAAGGGGGAAGAGGTAGCAGCACACTTTCCGCAGTTTCGGCGCGTCTGGTCGCAAGACGACGTGGCGATTTTTGTTTCTAAAGAAGCATCGGTGACAAATCAATTCCCTGCCCGTTAAGAATTCCTGACAAAATGTCTCTCCTATACCGGTTTTTGCCAGAAGGCGATCAGGTTGACCGTCAACAGTTCTTCGTCGGTATAGTCGGACAGCTCATTCTGTCGCCGCAATTCCTCCAACTCGCCTTGAATCTTTGCGTGGTGCGCCTCTTCATGTGTTTCGCACTCCAAGCCGACACCCGGCAGAGTTGCCTGAAAACGCTCGCGCCATTTTTCGATTCGCCATTCGTTGAGGAACGCATTGGATTGCACTTTGGCTTTGTGTTCCGGGCGAAGATGCGCCCAAACAGGAGGCTGATCGGGGGCATTCGTCCAGATTCGCGGATCGTGACTGCCCGTATCGTTGGTAAACAGGTGCAGACTGATATAGGCAACTCCGCCGGGACGCAAAACTCGCTTTGCCTGTTCAATCACGGCGACGGGATCGGGCAGATGCTCGAACACAGAAAAGGTATAGATCAGATCGAAGCGGTTCTCAGGGAACGTCATCTGTGCCGCGTCCATCTGAATCAACTCCGAACGCTGCCTCTGCTTGACGTTCAATTGACGGCGCAACTCCTGCACTGCCCGCCGGTCTACTCCCAGCAGTTTTCGCACAGCGGTTTTCAGCGTGCGCGTCAACCCATTCTGGCGGAGCATTTTGAGATAGGTGAGAGGACTGTTGTTGTCGGGAATCACATCCAAATCGATCCCGACGACCCGATTCTTCATACTGAAATAGGTCAGTTCGCCCGCGCCTTGCCCCGGACCGATAATGAGTATGTCGCGATTCTCAAGGGTCATTCCCGCTCGTTGAGTGAGTTTGTCCTCGAACCGCCGCATTTTGCGAATAAAATCGGCAACCTTGCCGTCCATATCTTCGGTATGGATTCGGTATAGGGCTTTGGCTTCCCGCAAAAGCAGCAAGGGATTTTTGCTGCCGCTGGTATAAGTAGGCACAGCTGTTCTCTCCTTTATTTCACTACCCGACACTTTTTATGTAGACGCACATTTGACTACTCTTTCCCTGCGTCAAAGTCTACAGGACTGCTGAAAACAGGCTTCGATTGTTTGATTATCGGGATGCCAACCTATTTTTGCCCCGATGAAAATCAAGTGGTGCTTCTCAATCGGGAGACAAGTCCTGTTTGCAAAGCCATAGAGTACCAGACAAAAATAGGGAGATAAAAAAGTGTTGGGTAGTGAATTCTTTATGAGAGTGTACCCGAAGATAATGCTTCCTCACCCATGACGCAGGGCAAGCGCATCTAAATTCCATTCAACGATTACCAACAAATCTCAACGATGA
>CAZPZP010000070.1:0-10782 GCA_964591025.1 uncultured Chthonomonadaceae bacterium | reverse complement strand
AAGGCGGCGGACTCTCGCTCTCGAAAACAGGGGCTTCGCGCTCCTTTTTATTCGGCGCAAGAAGGGCAAAGTTATTATCGAACAACAAGTTAGCCCTCATCCCCGCTCACTCTTCTGAAGTTGGAAAAGATGGCACAAGAAAAGCCCGCCTGAACTCACATTCAGGCGGGCGGTTGGCTTTTTCAAGCGTGAGACTGTCTTGGTGATTTGCAAAAATGTGTCAGCGTGTTGAGGCGTTGCCCGAACCGTTCCACCAGCCGTTATCGCGTTGCCCATCGCGGTTGAAGTCGTCGAGTGCAGAGCGTCGCATTGATTTGCTGTGACCATCAGCAAACGTCACATTGATTTGGTTGAGATGGCGTTCGGCAGGAGCGGAGCGGCAGCCGAATTGTCCGGGAGTGTTGGGAGTACCACTTCCACAGCGCGGAGCCGTCGCATAGAACCCGTCGCCGGGAGTGGTGGGACGTGCGCCCTGAGCAGAAGGAAGCGGCGGATCAACTACATAATCGCCGGTTCCCCCCGCCTCCGCCATCACTCCCTGATCGTTCCGCACGCCTTGAGTGTCGGCGAGGACAAGGGTTTCTGCCGGAGCCGTCACGAACGATTCATATGTTGCACAGGCTAACCCTGCATCGCAAAAGCGTGAATTGCTGAAATACTGGTAGTTGTAGCCATATCCGCCAAACTGTGCGCTGTTAGGAGGGTAATTGTTGAGTGTGACATCCCAATTGTGCGCGAAAAACTTCTTTGCTTGATCGCGGAGTGCAGACGGACAGAGAAAAATCTGCTCGTTTTTGATGTAGGGATAGAGGCGGTCTGGCCAGCGAAGGCGCGGGGTCATCGGAGCGGATGAGGAGAAAAGTGGATAGCCTTCATCGTAATCTTGGATGTACATGAGAAGAGACGTTCCCATTTGGCGTGTATTAGAGAGGCAGGCTGTCTGCCGCGCCTTTTCGCGTGCCTGAGCGAAGACAGGAAAGAGTATGGCGGCAAGTATGGCGATTATCGCGATGACAACAAGAAGTTCGATGAGTGTGAAGCCGAGATGTGTCCGTTTCATAATGAAGTTCTCCAACGAGCGAAATAGAATTAAGTAACGTATGATCATCATTTTACCCTGTTGTGTAATTTCAAGTCAAGGAAAAAATAAAGAAGTTTTAGATGACACTAAAAATCGACAAGATACTTAGAGAGAATACATTGCATGATATGCGGAAAAGAAGCAACTTACAATACCTTCGCCAAATCTGACGTGGGTACACGCGGTCACTCTGAGCGGTACTGCTCTTGCTCACCCCGAAAACAGCAGGATCAAGCGGCACGTTCGAGAGGAGCCGTGCGCTTTTGCTTCGGATGGATTAAGGCGTGACGACAAACCTGCTCAATCAGGTCAGAATAAGAAATTGTCCCCGCCTTTTCCATGACGTATTTTAACGCCTCGCGCCCTAATCCCTGAATTGTCCCTGTGTTCCCTGTGGTTTTGGTTTAGAAGCGAGTATGCGTCTGGAGCCAGAAGACCCCGCGCTGATTGGTTCCGCCCATGCCCGCCTCGATGGCAAGCGACGGAGTGAGTTGATAGTTGACCCCTGCAAGTAGACTGCTGAAGTTGCCGAAAACAGGCAGAGCATCGTGCCAGTAATAGGCTCCGATATAGGGCTGAATCTTGCCCACTTGCGGCAGGTTCAGCGTGGCAGTGGCGAATTGGAAGGGACCATCTGCGCCCAAGAAGCCGTTGTATTCGCCCGTTAGCGTGAAGCCCTTGCCGAAGTCGTGATTAAAGTCGAGGGCGACGCCATAAGTGGACGGAGTGCCGTAATTGACGCCCTTCCCGTATGACGCTGAGAAGCCCAAATTCGTGCGCTTCGAGAGTTGACGCCCGGCTCGCGCATAGAAGTTCGGCTGGCGATACTGTGGGCTGTATTGCATGGCAGTCGCAAATGTCGTGCCGCCCTTTCCGCCCTCATACATCAAGCCGTAGCGCGGTTCCGCCATCCAGTTCTGTTGTCCGAAGGGAGTCAGGAACCGCCCGACAGTCACGAAGCCGTTGCCGATTTGTCGCTTGTAAAACGCGGCGGCGGGCTGTTGGAACATGGGAGTTTTGGAGTTGAACATTCCGCCGATGCCCCATGCAAAAAACGCCATCTCACTTTCGCCGCGATACCATGAGAACTGCGCCGCCGAGCCGTTGAAGGGAGTATTGCCCGCCCAAGCCCCATCGGTATGCGTGACATTGCGCCCGGTCATATTGCTGACACCAAAGTAGTGATCGAGGCTGAACTTTGTGCCGGTGGGAATGCGAATCGCCGCCGGTTTCTTCTCGGCGTTCGGGTCGGCGGGGGGATCGACTTTGCTACCTTCCCTGATCGTGGCAACCATGATCCGCTCTGGAGTTGTCGGCAGTGTTTGTGCGCCGCCCCGTGCTGCCCATCCTAAAAGTGCTGCTGTCACGATGCTTAACGCCGCGATACGGCGCAATCTCTCCGTAGGTTGCATAGCTCCTCAAAAACCTTTCTTCGGCAGGTGACTCCGCCGAACTGCTTGCCTTGCGGCAATCGCTACAGGGTTTTTGCCATGTTTTAGCCCGTGATTTCACCAAGTCAGTGGAAAAACTGGTATGTGCCACACAAAAAAAACCTCTCACTCGGTGTGGAGTAAAACCGAGTGAGAGGGCAACCAATCCCGTCAGAGTAAGGTCAAAAAAACGGAAGGAAAGTTTTATGTGCGGCGACGGCGCAGCATGAAGGCAATACCCGGAACCGCCCCGATGAAAAGCGTCACCAAAGCAGAGGGCGCAGGAACAACCGAGACCCGGAAGTTTGCAGTCCCCAAATCCATTGAGGCTGTTGCATCCGCCCCACCGATGAGGGTGATAGCCCCGAAGTAGTCTCCATTGGGCGTACCTTGTGCGACGTTGATATTGTAAATCGTCCCGACGTAAGTTCCGCCATTGCCGGGTAAAGAGGCTGGCACGTTGCTGAAAAACGGGGTGTCATCTCCACTCAAATAGTTGGCGGCATCGCCCTGAAAGTTGAACCCGATACTGTTAAGAAATAGTTCTGTTGTTCCAGTATTGGTCAGTGTTCCGGTGAACGCGGCTTGACCGCCCGCCTCTGTGATTTGGACGACAGAGTCGAGTTCGAGCAACAGTTGTGCGCGTCCCGCCAATGGTGCAATCATTAAAGAGAATAGGGCAATTGCCGCAAGAGAAGAATGTTTCATCTGTTTGTATTCCTATCGCTATGGTATGACGACGCGGATGGATTGCTCAACTGAGCCGCCTGCGTATCTCACTCTCACTCGTAAATTTGTTCGTGTTCCCGGCAGTCCAGTTGCTGCACCATTCGGGAACCGTGCCGTTCCGACAGCAAAATTGGAGACAAAAAGATCGCCTATCACTGCCGATGGTGAGAAGAGATTGGTCAGCGAGAGGTTCAGCTGCGCCGCTTCGAGGACAACATTCCTCGCCGTAATTGTGCCAAGATTTTGGACACGGATGCTGACAACAACTTCGCCGGTATTCGAGTCACGAATGGGAAGCGAATCGGTGGAGATGACCAAGCGCACAGTGCCGACTGCAAAGAACTGAGGCAGCGAAACCGCGCCCGAAGGGTTGATCACGCTCACCTCGAATGTCCCCGTTGCGACAAGGTCAGAAGCCGGAATTGCTGCTGTCAATTGCGTCGGGGACACAAAGGTTGTCGGACGCGCCGCGCCGTTCCAGCGCACAACGGAACCGTTGACGAAGTTGTTGCCGTTGACAGTGAGCATGAATCCTGCACTGCCCCGTTCCGCAGTATTAGGGCGAATGCTCGATGTACTGGGTCCAAACTGAAGTGTCAATTGTGGAAGAGCGGATGCAACACTTTCGCGTGAGTGGAAATGCAATTGGTTGCCCGCAGGAGCAGTCAAAAAGAACCCGTAGTTTGGATGCTTGCCCGAAACCCATTCCTTGACAAGCCGCGTGACATCGAACGTGACGGTACGGTTGATGGGATCGTCGAAGGCGGCGGCATAAGGAGCCATGTTATAAACCCCCGTCGTTCCAGCAAAATCCCCTCCTGCATTGCTCCACAAGGAACCAGTCAGCGAGCGATTCCAAGTCACTTGTGTTTCGTGCCAAGGGCGTATCGTGCGGAATGCATACACGGGATGCCCCCCGCTGACAAAGGAAAGATCGCGGTCTACAAGGCGCAACTCCGCCGAGGCAATCACTGTGGAACGCGGCAGGTAACCCAAGTCAAAAAAGATTAGAGAGCGTTGGACATTGGAACTGCCGTCATTAAAAACCGCAAGGCTGGTAATCGAGCCTTCATTGCCATTGGGACTCAACGACAGGATTCTGCTGTCCACAAACGGGTTCTGAATCACGGTGGATGTGCGCTCAATGCGGAAAGGACCTGTAATAAGCACTGAGTTGCAGTTCGGACCTGAGAATTGTCCGGTGATCAATGTCCCGTCGCTCGAAATCGTCCCTGTAAACGACGAATGCATACTCGTCATCGTGATCGCGTTGCCGGAGATCACGACTGCCAGTTCACGGTGACCTGCCGGAAAGTTGAGGATTGTTCCTCTGAGAGCGTTGCTGGTTTGCGTGAAGGCAACCTGCATCGGCTCATTGCGGGCGCACACAGCAGGGGTCACCCAAGTCCGTGTTCCCTGCCAATTCCCAACGATATTCGTTTGGGCGAAAAGGGGAGATGATGCCGCGAGACAGCACAAAAGCAAAGCGAACTGCCATAAAGCGCGAGAGAGATGAGTAAGAGACTTCATATGCTTGTCCTGTTTTGCGAGGAGAGTACCGCCTTGAAAAAATACATCATAGAGAGATGAACAGATTTCAAGGCGGTGAGACGTGAGCGATACGACTATTTGCGTCTGCGGCGCAAAAGCATTGCACCGGGAATCATACCGACGAGAAGAGCAACAACCCCCGGCTCTGGTACAGAGGACGAACCCGGTATCAAACGAATGTTGAAATCCACTCCTGAATAATCTCCTGTCCCCGTGTTTTGGAGAGCCAATACGAGTTTGTCTCCGGGATTAACGGAAATACCGAGCAAGTCTGAAGCAGAACCTCCGTCCACCACATCGGCATTACTCAATGTGAAGGTGTTACCGGAATTGATCCCCGTACTTCGCTGTGGAATGAGGACGTTATCGAAGAGGGCAGTGCCGTTGAGAAACAAACTCACTTGGTTTGCTCTGCCGATCTCGCGAAACATCCAGACGCCGCCGGTGATGTCTGCCGTTCCTGCCGTGGGAGCTGTCCATTGCACGGCGAGTGTCGGTGCGGTGTGACCGCCCACACGCCCCGCAGGAAAATCGTTGATGCTGCCGCCCTGACTTTGCATTAGACCAAAAGGTGCATTTATGCCCCAATAAGGCTGAGTATTCGTGAAATCCCCGAACCGCCAGTTGGCGAAATGCTGAGTAAATGGCGAAAAAGAACTTGATGACAGACTTCCATACGCCCATGTCCCATTGGGATTGTTGACCTCGCTCCAGTCAGCAGCAAGATCGTAGACTTGGGCGTTTACAGACGATGCCGCTGCTGCAATCAACAGAGCAGCCAGAATGAGAGGAGTACTGCGATAAGAACGAAACATAGTGTTCTCCTTTTAAGAACAGGCAGGGATGCTTTTGGTGGAACAGCAGGCAACAATTCCTATCTCACAACAGCGATCCTTCTGACGGATTATGCGTTTACTCGCTCAGTTGAGGTGGCGGCTCACCACACGGCGGAAATGTTCGTGGTCGAACTTGGCATCAAATGGAATCGAGTACAAAGGAAGTTTAACAGGAGAGGCGTAAGGGGAGGGGTAATTCGAGCGTAAATTTTGGCGAAGCAGAGGAGTTTTGTGGAAAATTAGGGCAAAGAGCGGGGAAACGCAACCACAGTGAAGCGGGCAGCATCGGTTGCGGAGGTTTGTCCCACGAGATATATCTTCTCAGTCGTAGCCGTCGCAGCATTGATTGCAGTGCGGCTCCCGGAGTAACCATTGCCCGGATAGAAGAAAATCGCGAGGGGCTGACCGGCAGAATTGCTCCAGACCACTGCCATTTGCGCTCCGCTGGGGAAAAACGGAGCGGACTGCTTTGAGAACACGGCGACGGTGGCAAACTGCTCGTGATCCGATGGATACACGGCTTTGGCAACCATGCTGCGATAGTCCCAAAAGGGAGCATAGTCGTGTGTCCATTGAGCGACTCCACTTTTGGAGAAACCCAGCGCGAAGGCGTCAAAATCGTTGGTGGGCGTCAGGCGGTTTCCGACGATATTCACGCTGCCCCCGCCGCCGAGTACGCTGACACCCCGACCCGTAATCTGAATCTCGCCAGCAAAACGCGGATCGGAAAACACCGCTTCCCCTTTGCCGTTCTGATCGTAATGGACAATGGCGGGAATCGAACGCATCGTTCCCAGTTTGGTATCGCCACCCGTCACCGAACCGAACACGTAGATATTGCCGTACTCATCGGATTCGATCCCTTGCGGTTCATTTTTGCCCGATGTGCCGTGAAGCCTCTCCCACACCAGTTTGCCTTGTTTATCGAAATGCGCCGTCACCCAAACCGTGTCGCTATCGGAGGGGCGGTGCTTCAAGGAGGCGACACCACACACGACAACTCCCTTCCCATAAAGCAGAGAGATACCGCGAAACGAAGCCGACTCGGCACCCTTCGGCAGATAAGACTGCTGATACAAACGGTTGCCTTTGGCATCATAGCGGCTGAAAACAAGGCGACGTTTGTCCTTGTCCATCCACTCTGTTGCCCCGACAATCGCCCCGCCCTCGCCATCGGGAAGCACTCGTACCCGTTGATCCTGTTCAATAAAACATTCGGAGTACCGATGCCAGAGTTGATTAAGGTCGCGGTCATAGTGAACCAGCGTATGATACCAACCCTCTTTCCTGCCAAAACCCGCAGGAAAATACGACTCCCCCGCGACATACCAGCCTAATCTTTTATCTACAGCGAGACTGAAAGCGCGATCACAGTTATGCCCTTCACTGTCGAAGCGTTGTCTTCTATCTCTATTTCCATTGGCTGGCGACAATGTAACCGTGAGGAAGTCCACATCGTGCTTTTTTGTTTCAACAATTCCCGTGGCGCACAAATAGCCGTCTTCGCCGATGAGCAGCGTCTTGGCTTCGGAATTGGGCAGTTCATCGGGCTGCGGCGAGTCGCGATAGCCCCACGATTCTTGATGATATTTGGGTTGAGGAATGGCAGGGGCAATTGCCTGTTTCGGCGGCAGTTCCGGCTTCGGCGATGGTTCCGGTGGAGGACGCAGCCAGCCGAAGGCAAGGATAATCGCCGCAAGCACAAACGCTCCGAACCTCCAACGCTCCGATACTCTGTTTTGTTTGGATGCAGGTTGCTGCATGAGTTCTTGCGTTGCAGCGCGTGCGGGCAGTTCTGGCGAATTTTCGGGCGGTTTGTCTGAGAGAGGCAGTGCTGCCACAGGAGAAGGAACCGAAACCGAATGCGTTCCATTTTGGAGGAGATGATCGCGCAGTTGGCGCGTCGCCTCCGTCGGTTGTGTCCCCAACTCCTCCTGCAAAACACGCTCCAACTCCCGATATTGGCGGCGCACTTCCGACGGCTGATGGCTTTCGGCATACAGGCGCATCAGTTCGCAATGGGCTTCCTCCATGACAGGATTGAGGGCGAGGAGTCGCGTGAGCGTTGCTTTTGCCTTTGTTGTCTCTCCTAATGTGCGGTAGACTCCCGCCAGCCGATACTGCGCCTGCTCGGCAAGCTGCCGGAACCGAATGCGCTCCTCCTCGAACGCAGCGGCATATTCTGTCAGCAGCTCATCGCGATAGAGTGCAATTGCCGCAGCAAGAGCTTCCGCTTGCTGCGCGGGAGTGGGAGCGGCATCCGCAGCGTTGAGATGGTGCTGAAACAGGGCGGTGTCAGTGACACAGTTTTGCGGGTTGAGAGCAAGAGACGACTCAGTATGAATAAGAGGGGAAGGAGTGTTTTCTCCGAAAAGTTTATGGAGTTTCTCGATCTCTTGTCGAAGGCGTGTGCGTGTATGAAGAGTGTCGCTGTTTCCCCAAATGGCTTCGGCAAGGTCGCTCCGCTGAAACGACTTCGTAGGGGAAAGAGCCAAAAGTGCGAGGAGTTCTCCGGCTTTGGTGCGTTTGAGCGGGAGTATCACTCCATCGGGACGTTCGAGTTCCAGCACTCCGAACAGTCGAAGCGTCCATGGCTTGCTTGGTCTCGTAGCGACAGGGGTAGACATACCCATAGTATATCCGAAAACTTCGCCTTGTTTCGTCCGTGATTTCACTAAGTCGGTAGAAAAACTGGTATTCCCTAAAATCTATGCAGGAATCCCTCCACCCTGTGTTAAAATAAAGCGTACCCACCGAAAGGAACGCTGTTATGCGACGCAATCAAAACGCATTCACACTTATCGAATTGCTCATTGTCATCGCGATTATCGCCATTCTCGCGGCGATCCTCTTTCCTGTCTTTGCACAGGCTCGCGAACGCGCACGTCAGACCGTCTGCGTCTCCAATGCCAAGCAGCTGGCAACCGCACTCTATATGTACACGCAGGATTATGATGAGAACATCGTTCCCGCATCGCTCCGTGCGCCCGACCCGACGTTCATCCCTGTTATCTGGACGGAGATAATACAGCCATATATCAAGAACACGGGGATTTTCATTTGTCCGAGTGCCGACAACAAGGCGTATGCGGCAAACTGGGGAACGCGCCAGCTCGGAAGCTACGGCTATAACGAATCGAGTGCCACAGACCTGCGTACTCCTCCCTCGGAAGGCTTTCCGTCTGCCCTCAATCTCGCCGCAATGGATGAACCGGCGCGGGGCGTTCTTATGGCGGACACTCCCGGCGCACCGACAGGCAACCCTTTCGGCAACAAATATCGCGGCTATGTCTTCAATCCTTATAACGGCATCGTCAACGCAACCGATGTACGCCTTTCGACTCCGCTCATCGCCGATAAAGATTTGATTGCCGATCCAACGGTTGGGGGCGTGCTTTCTCCCGGTCAGCTCAAGCCTCTTTATGCCCGCCACTTCAAGACAGGAACCGGACAAGGCACGGCATCGCTCGTTTTTGCGGATGGACACGCCAAATCCTACTCGGCAAACTCCTTGCTGGCACAAGACCGAGGCGCGAATCTCATCTGGCGATTCCGGTAACTCTGCGCCGATACCATTCCGGGTACAGCAACCAAACGAAAGGAGAGGCATTATCATGCCCTCCACGAACGTAGAGATTGTTCTCAACGAAACCATTGGGACAATCAACCCGAATATCTACGGACATTTTATGGAGCATCTCGGCGGCTGTATCGCCGAAGGAACATGGGTCGGAACAAACTCTGCCATCCCCAATACCGACGGCGTGCGAAACGATGTCGTCGCCGCTTTGAAGGAGGTCGGTGCGCCCGTTATTCGGTGGCCCGGCGGCTGTTTCGCCGACGATTATCATTGGCAGGACGGCATTGGTGATCGCGCCAAACGCCCAAAACGGATCAATATCCATTGGGGCAACGTCATCGAGGACAACCAGTTCGGCACGCATGAGTTCATGGCGTTCTGTCGCAATGTCGGCGCGGAACCCTATTTCTGCGGCAATCTCGGCAGCGGTACGCCGGGTGAAATGCGCGATTGGGTCGAGTACTGCAACTATCCGAGCGGCAGCACGCACGCCGAAACTCGCGCCGCCAACGGGCATCCCGATCCGTTCAACGTCCTGTTTTGGGGCGTCGGCAACGAGAATTGGGGCTGCGGCGGCAATTTTACCCCCGAAGATTACGGCACAGAATATCGTCGGTTTGCCTCCTATATGCGGAATTGGGGCAAAGACCCGCTCCAACTGATCGCGTGTGGACCAAACGGCAACGACTTGGATTGGACGCGCCGCTTCTTCCACAAACTTCGCAAAGATTTCGGTTCCGCACCCATCCATCACTTCGCCGCGCACTATTATTGCGGAACCGCCGGAACCGCAACGGAATACACCGAAGCCCAATGGTACGAACTTCTTTATAAAGCGATCCAAATGGAGCCGTTGGTCGTGCAGCAGCGTGCCGCCATGGACATCTTCGATCCGCAGCGCAAAATCGGCTTGATCGTGGACGAGTGGGGAACATGGCATCTGCCCACACCCGGACATAATCCCGCGTTTTTGTGGCAGCAGAACACAGTGCGGGATGCTTTGGTTGCGGCACTCAATCTCGACATCTTCAACCGTCACGCGGATAAAGTCACAATGACCAATATCGCGCAAACCATCAACGTCTTGCAAGCACTCCTGCTCACAGACGGCGACAAGATGATCAAGACGCCGACCTATCATGTCTATCATCTCTACAAGCCGCATCATGGGGCGCGTGCCATCCGATTATTGTGTGAGAGCGAGACGATAGATTGCACTGTCAACGGCAAAACCGAACAATTGCCTCTGCTTGCCGGTTCCGCTTCCGTCAAAGACGGCGTTCTGACAGTGACACTGGTCAATTCGCACGCGACGGAAGGCAAAGAGATCGCACTGGCTCTGTACGGCGCAACTCTGCCGCAAACTGCCGAAGTCGCGACAATTCGCCACAATTCCATTCACGCACACAATACATTCGAGGAATCCGAGGCAGTTATGCCGAACTATAGCACAGCGAACGGACACGGGCTGACACTGCCGCCCGCTTCCGTCACGCGCTTGACATACAAAATCTAACCACCCCCTAACCCCCTCCTTCGTAAGGAGGGGGAACCAGAGACTCCCTTCCCTTGCGA
>CAZPZP010000069.1:0-10871 GCA_964591025.1 uncultured Chthonomonadaceae bacterium | reverse complement strand
TGGAAATGAGTGAGACGGACGGGGACTTTCGCATAGGCACGAAAGAGTCCGTCTCGGTTGTACCGTCACTCCAACTACGGCAAGAACTGACCTTGCTGATTGTAGAATGCGATAATGATCAAAAGGTCGGTGATGTCATTGGCTCCATCGAAATTGAAGTCTGCCGCCGCATTATAGCCTGCGGCGGGGCTAATTTTGTTGTAGGCAGCAATCAAAACCAACAACTCGCGGATGTCGGTAAAGTTGTCATCGTTGGAGTCGGCTCCGACAAGCAGGGCATTCAAGCCTATTTCGATGCCATCGGTGGCATCCACTCCCAAGAAAACTTTCTGCAATGTGCGAGGCGTCTTGATCCCCAAACTGTAGCTGCCTTCGGGAATGTTGGCATAGAAGTTTCCGTTTGCCGAGGTCAGATCGAATGTTTCGACAATGTCCACTCCGGTTGTCGGACGATAGGTGAAGGTGACCGGGAAGGTCACGGGAGCTGCGGGCGGATTGTCAACAAATGTTTTGAGTGTGACTGCGCCCCGGATGTATGCCACTTGGACAGCCGCTACCACGCCCGGTCCATAGGTCTCAACACGGAAGTTCCCGACATCGACATTGTCTATTCCACTGACAAGATAGAACAGCGAGAAGTTCGCTGGCAGATTGTAGCCTCTTTGGAAAGTATACAGCGTTTTGACAATGTTGGTTTGCGTTCCGTACAATTCGAGATCGAGAATGTTTGCCCCGATAGCTTCGGGAGTCACAGGACCTTCATAAGTTCCAACAACAGCAGAAAAGTCCGGTGTGGTACTGAAGAATTTGAAGAAATACACACCAGCCGTTGTTGTATCAAAGCGCAGGATACGGTATCGCGTCGCGTTTCCTACAACCGTAATGGGCGGGTTGAATTGGTTTTGCAGATTGAGTGTCTGGCGTCCCGTTGTCGAACCTGTGTAGACGGTTTGAGGGTTGGCAATTTTCGTATAGTTGACGAAAAATTCGCCCGGCTGCCGCCCCGCCACGGTGTCATAACTGGAGACGACAAGCGTATAGGTCTGTCCCGCCTCCAAACCATAAACAAGAGAGGAAATGGCATTGGTATTTGGGGAGTCGTCATTGGCGAAAACCGCGTTTGTTGCGGCATTTGCCGGGTTGAATGCCCCTCGATAGAGCGTGATGAACAAATCGTAGCCATTGGTCACCGCTTCGGCATTGAATCGGTATAGACCGGCTTCCGAGAAAGTAATTGGCACAACAGCATAGCGGAATCCAGCATCTGCCTTCACCGTTGTAATCGGATAGATGCCTGTAAACTGAGACTCTTCATTGGGATTGGTCGCACGCGCATAGGTCGGTGCGCCGATAGTGGTTCCCGTCACGGTGGCAAGGTCGATTGTGATCGTGTAAGCACCGAAATCTGTTGCTGCCGCGCCGGTTGTTACGATTGAATAGGTAGTCCCTGCTGTAAGTTGCAGAGCAGCAATGCCGGAGACTCCAACGGTAGGGAAGTCGTCGTTGCTGGCAAGATTGACATAACTTGGGTTACCCAGCCCGCCGCCCAAGGGTTGGTCAGGATCGAAGCCTCCTGCATAAACAAGCAGAAAGTTGTCGAAATTGGCTGTCTCACGAATGCGGTATCTGCCTGTCACAGTCGGCGTAAATGTTACCACCTCATAGGGTGCTGAGACATCAGAGATACCGTCATTGCCCAGCTGCCCATCATATGTGGCAATCGGTCGTATGAATGTGGGGTCTCCGGTGGTATCACCGGTGAGTGTGGTCTGTGCCTTCGCTGAGGCGAGACTGGCGATCAAGCTAACCGTGAGTACGGCAGTCGTGATTGCTTTCTTGAGAAACTGCATCATTGTGCTTTTCCTTCCTTTACAAACAAATTGCAATGCGCTTGTGATACGAACCTGCCCGACTGTTAATTTTAACAGGCGGGCATTCTCCACGTCTCTGTGGAATGAGGGAATTTGCCCTTGTCACGGCGTCGCTCCTGCTGTGAAAGAGGCAAAATTCTTCGGATACTACGGCAGGAACTGTCCCGACTGATTGTAGAATCCGATAATCATCAGGAGGTCGGCGATGTCATTGGTGCCGTCGAAATTGAAGTCTGCCGCCGCATTATAGCCTGCGGCGGGGCTAATTTTGTTGTAGGCAGCAATCAAAACCAACAGATCGCTGATGTCGGTAAAGTTGTCGTCGTTGGCATCTGCGCCCAGTAAGTTGAGCGCGTCCACTCCCGTAACGACTCCTGTTGTCGTATTCACGCCCGCCACGACTTTTTGCAGGGTCTGCGACTTGAAGCCGACGTTGTTGGTCGCTTCCGGCACATTGATTACGTAGTTGCCGTTGCTGGAACTCAGCGTCACATTGACAAAGGTATCCGCGCCGTTCGGTGTCGGGCGGAACACCATCTTCACCGGAAAATTCTTGGGTGAAGCGGGCGGATTGTCCGTAAACGTCTTGAGTGTGACAGTGCCTTTGACGACTGCCACCGGCGTAATCGTCACCGCAGCATCGCCGAACGCTTCGAGCCGGAAATCGCCCGCATCGAGATTTTTGTAGCCGGAAACCACGAAGATCAGCGAACCTGCCGCATCGAAATTAAAATCGCCCGTATCCAACAGCGGGTAATCCGCATAGCCGAGTTCAATTCCGTTGTTGGGCGTACTGTTATTGAACGTCTCAAGATAACCGGCAAGAAGCGGATTATAAGCGTTCGCCGAGAATGTTCTGCTGAAGAGTTGGAAGCGGTAAAAGCCCCCGGCTTCATAGGAAACGCGAAATGCTCGGAACGGAACCGCATTCCCCGCACCCACCAACGGCGGCTCGAACATATCGGAGAGAGTCGAAATGTCGATTCCACTGCGCCCAACCGTGGAACCGGAGAATCCGGCGCGGAAGTTGTGCAATTTGACCAATGACCAATAGTACTGCCCGAAATCGGAGGCACTGCTCCCCGTCGTCACCAGCGTATAGGTTTGGTTCGCGTCCAGTCCGATGTCGAACCCGGACACTTGAAACGAACCGAAGTCTTCATTGGCGATGACCACATTGTTCAACGGCTGAGCCGGGTCGAACGTTCCCCTATACAAAATGGCAAATGGATCGAAGTTCCCTGATATCGCCTCACTCTGAATACGATACAATCCCGCTTGTGTTACCGAAAAAGTTTTGACTTCATAGCGGGCATTGATGTTGGTGATCGTATTGACAGGGTAGATCGGGTCTCTGGGGTCTACATTCGGGTTGTTCGAGTCGGGGCGGGCGAAGGTCGCGCCTCCTGTCGTATTGCCGTTGGTAACGGCGGGCGAGATGATATTCGTATAGACTCCGAAATCGATATTGGTGAAGCCGGCCGTGACAATGATGTAGTCTATATTCGCGGTCAGGGGCTGTGCTGTGAAACCCGATACTCCTGCCGCGCCACTGGCGAGGGCATCGTTGAGGGCGATCAGGTTTGTCAACGGCGCGGCGGCATTGAAGGAACCGTTATAGATAAACAGAAAGTTGTCCCAGCCGCTCGCAGCGGTGCTTCGAATGCGGTAGTTGCCCGTGACAGTCGGTCTGAAAGTGTAGGTATTGTAGGCAGCAGCGGTTCCCACGTTGGAGAGTTGGTTGAAATTTTGCGGACGGCGGTAGACCGGCGTTCCAGCCGTCGAGGTATCTCCCGAATAGGTGGTTGTTTGTGCGCTTGCTGGCAGTACCGCCAGCAGAGTGAGCAGGATGCCCCAAAGGACGGAAAGCGGGAGCATCGCTTTGTGTTTCGCGTTCATATTATAGCCTTTCCCAGAGCAACAAAGGTTTGTGTCGGCAACGACACAGAGGTACAGTTTACAACAGAGGTTATGAACAACCGCCCACCGCGCCACCACTCGCGGCAATAAATTCTTCAGGTATCGAGAGCGTCCTTACGGGGGAGTTTGCAGCGAAACACGGCTGCCAGTTTTCTCGACGAGACGGAAGTCTCACGGCAAATTTTCGCGCCGTAATTTTCTCGATGGTAGAGTATACAGGTGAGGTTGTGCAAATTTTATGCCAGTATGAAGAAATGGTGAAGATTCCATGAAATTTGTGACAGGTTTGTCATTTTATGCACATTTCCCCCGTAAAAGTGCGGGATAATCCACAGTTTGGGGTGAACAAAACCGCTTGGCGATACGTCAAGAGAGAAACATTGCGGGTATAATTTTGATGTTGAAAATGCTCAAACTTCGTACATTCGTAAGATCGGGGGTTGAAAACCCCCGTCTGAAATGGCGTTCCGCCAAGCGTCCTTCGGACGCGGATATGTCCGATGTTTGAGTGGTTTGTCTATTAGAAGGTACGTAGAATAAATAGGAGACGCAATGCACTGCAACAATTTTCGCCCTGCGCCTTTATCTCGCCGCCAATTATTGACAACTGCCGCCAACGGTTTCGGAGCCGCCGCCCTGTTGGGACTGCTTCAAGAGCAAGCGGGCGCGTTGCCGCTTGCCTCCGATTCCGCCAATTCTCTGCGCCCTCGCCCAACACATTTCCCTGCGCGTGTCAAAAGCGTCATCATGCTCTTTATGGATGGCGGACCGTCACAGGTGGACACATTCGACCCGAAGCCGCGCCTTATCAAAGAACATGGTCAGCCGATCAAGATGAAAGTGCCGCCGACCCAGTTCGATAATGTCGGGACGTTGCTGAAATCGCCGTGGGAATTCAAGCCGCGTGGAAAAAGCGGACTGCCGATCAGCGATCTGCTGCCCCATATTGCGGAATGTGCCGATGATTTGGCGATCATTCGCTCGATGGTCTCGGAACACTCTGAACATACGAACGCGAATTATTTTTTCCATTCAGGGCTTGGGATGCAGGGGCGTCCGAGTATGGGCGCGTGGGCGATGTACGGACTTGGCAGCGAGTGCGAAAATCTGCCCGGCTTCGTTGTTCTCAACAGCGGCATGATTCCGCCCGGCGGCATGGACTGCTTCACCAGCGGATTTTTGCCTGCCACCTATCAAGGTTCGCTGTTTCGAGAGGGAGCGGCTCCGGTTGCCGACCTCAAACGCACTGAAAGTTCTGCCGCGATTCAAGAATCGAAACTGGCTCTGATGCGCCGCCTCGACCAAAATGCCGTGCAGCAATTTGGGCAGGACGACAAATTGGAAGCCGCCATCGCGAATTACGAACTGGCTTTCCGGATGCAGAGTGCTGTGCCGGAGTTGATGGATATCACGGGCGAAACGGACGCCGTCAAAAAACTCTATGGCTTGGACGATCCGCGCACACAAACCTATGGCAAACAATGCCTCATCGCTCGCCGCTTGGTTCAGCGAGGCGTGCGCTTTATCGAAGTGCTGTGTCCGCGTGTCGGCGGAGATCGCTGGGATCAGCATGACAATCTCAAAGAGGGACATGAAAATAACGCTCGCGCTGTGGATAAACCCATCGCAGGATTGCTCCGAGACTTGAAATCGCAGGGACTGCTCGATTCGACTCTCGTCATTTGGGCGGGGGAGTTCGGGCGGACGCCGATGGCGCAAGGAAGCAACGGGCGTGACCATAATCCGTTCGGCTTTTCGATTTGGCTGGCGGGTGGCGGTGTCAAGGGCGGAACCACTTACGGCGCGACTGACGATTACGGCTATTATGCCGAAGAGAATCCCGTCAGTATTCACGATTTGCACGCCACAATGCTGCATCTCATGGGAATGGATCACAAGCGATTGACCTATCGCTTCGGTGGGCGCGATATGCGCCTGACCGATGTTTATGGAGAGGTCATCAAACCCATTTTGTCCTGACAATCCACGACGGAAATCGCCTGTTTTCCCCTGATGGAAAGAGGCAAAGGCAAACTTTGTCCTACGGCTCTGCGGCAGTGTACGGGGAAGAAGCGCGAAAATGTGACCAAGATCATCTTGACTTTTGCGAACGAAGAAACCATAATTTGGAAGGCTTACCGATGAGCCTCCGGTTTTGTGACGCCGTCCCCACAAGAAGGGGACAAACTCACCGATTCCAACGCAGAGCGTCCGATATTTATACCGATTCTGCCTCAAGGAACGAGGCAGAAATGCCGATAATGGAGCGGACGTTCCGCAATAAGTCGTGTCTCGGCGGAGTTCGTTGTCTGTTTTATTAAGGCGAGGTTGTCACCATGTTGCTTCAGCAAGAACAACGTCAAGTTACCGTCCAGAGGATCGATCCCAAGATCATCATGGCGAATTCCATTCTCCAACTCAATGCGTTGGAGGTGCTGCAAACCATCGAAAACGAGATCATGGAGAACCCTGCGCTCGAAACACTCGACGAAGTTCTGTGTGATGGGAACTGTGTTGACCCCTCTTCCTGCCCCCACTGTTCCGCTCGTAAACAGCGCGAACACGATGAGATGCCCTCTCGCGAAACACCCGATTCCGGAGATCATGAGACGGAGTACGAGACCATCTTCGGCGCGAATATGACCGAACTGGACGAGGATTTCGACCCCGTCAGCAATCTCGAAGCGGAAATGACCCTCCAGGAGCATCTGCGCGGTCTACTGCGTGCGGCAATCTCAGGAGAAGATTATTGGATTGGCGAGTATCTGATTCACTATCTCGACGACAAAGGCTGGCTCGGCGATACCATCGAAAATATCTCCGCTGATTTGGATGTCACGCCGGAAAAAATTCTCGAAGTCTTGCAGGTGCTTCAGTCGTTCGATCCGCCGGGCGTCGGGGCGCGAGATTTACGCGAATGTTTGCTGCTGCAATTGCGTTTTCTGCTTGAAGAATCTCCGCATCATAAAGTGCTGATCTGGGCGGAGGCGATGGTCGAAAAATGCTGGGATCATGTGGTGTCGTCCCCGTCTCGCATTCCGAAAATTGCGCGTGCCATAGGCATTACGCAGGAGGAAGTCAAGCAAGCCACCGAGTTTATTCGCTCCCATCTCAATCCGAATCCGGCGGGGCAATATCGCCCGCCATGGACATATCGCCCGACCAATCATAAGACTTCAGTGCGCCCCGATGTCGTTATTCGCCGCACAGAACTCGGCTACGAGGTTGATGTCATGGGAGCGGAGCCGTTCTCGCTCAGTATCACGTCGAGCTACCGGGAAATCTACGGGCAAATCAAAAAGGGCATCGGCAATCACAGCGAAGATGAGAAAAAGCATATCACGGAGTATGTCGAGCGGGCAGAACTCTTTATTCGTAACCTCAATCAACGCCGTCACACTTTGCGCCTGATCACCAAATGTATTATTGATTGCCAGATGGGGTTTTTGGAGACCAATTCGCGGCAGTTTTTGCGTCCGCTGACACGAACGCAAGTCGCGAAAATGCTAAACATTCACGAATCGACTGTCAGCCGTGCCACTGCCAATAAATTTGTGCAGCTGCCGAATCAAGAGGTGGTTGGCTTCCATATCTTCTTCAATTCGTCGCTTTCGATCAAAGACGCCATCGAAGAGATCATTCAAGAGGAGAACGCCACTCGCCCGCTTTCAGATCAGCAGATCGCGGACAAATTGCGTGAGCGCGGCATCAATGTGGCGCGTCGAACCATTGTCAAGTACCGTGAAGCGCAGAAAATTCTGTCCTCGACACGCCGCCGTCAATAATTGGGGGACAGGGGACAGGACAATTCAGGCAGCCAGACACTTTGCACTCTCACCACAGAGACCTAGCCCTCACCCCCGCCCCCTCTCCCAAACTTGGGAGAGGGGAGTTTTTGTTTCTCTGTGCTTCTCTTTTTGTGTTGGTCTCTCTTTATCAGGGATTGTATCCTGTCCCCTGTTCCTTGTCCTCTGCTCCCTCTAATTTACGCTGTGATTTGCTCCGCTATCTACCGATTATTGAGAGTGAGAGAACTTTCGATTTTTATTTTTCTCTCCGTTCCGTCGCGGGATCAAGGATTGTGAAGGCGACGGACACTATAGCAAGGAGCCTTCTCATGGATGAGATCATACCGAAGTTTACCGGCGTCATTGTGACTCCGGCACGCATGGACATTCCGACGTTACCGGGTCGCCCGCTGCGTCCACTTGGCAGAGAGACTGTTCTCGGTCAGTGGCTGAAACGCGCCCGACTTGTCTCCCCAAATGTAAGGGTCATCGTTACCACATCGGATCAGCAATCGGATCGCCCGATTTTGGAACACTGTTTGAGTGCAGGTGTTCCGTGCTTAGTAGATTCGAGTACCAATGCTCAATTGCATTTAGAAGAGGTGATCTGCTCGCTGTGCATTGACGGCGTGGCGTTCTGTTCCCTCAGCAATCCGCTCTTCGAGCCGTCGCTGCTACGTGCTGCATTCGCGCATCTGGTCGAAACCCGCTCCGAATATGTGACCTATTCCGGCTTGCCATTGGGCTGTGCAGTCGAAGTTCTGTCGCGCCAAGCCTATCTCGACTTGGCACGCGGATTGCGAGCAGGCAAACCGTTCAGCGCGTCTGTTTTGCCCGCGCCATTTCTTTATTCTGCGCCGGAACTCTCCTTCAAGTGCGAAACCGAAGCCGATTATCTGCGCCTACTTTCCCTCTACAGCGAATTACTTCCCAATGCCGACGGAATTGTCGGATTGGACGATGTGATCGCGTCGGTACAGAAGTCACAGCCACTGCGCCGCGCCGCCTAACCGCGCATTTTATGATAGAATAGAGGTGTTGTCTACAAATTTCGAGGGGATACACAATTTGTCGGAAAAAGCCAAAGTCTTGGTGATCATGCTGTTCGCGGTAGTTTCTGTTTCTGTGGGCGAAACCTTGCTGGCTAAGGGAATGAAGGCATCTACCAGTGTCACGGGAAGCATTTGGGTGCAGTTTCTTGGTGTGCTGAACCGTTATACACTGACGGGTTCGATGCTGATGATGTTTTTCTTCTGGCTCTATGCGTACTCGCTCCGTCGCTCAGACCTCAGTTTCGTGCTGCCGATCACCGCGATTTCTTATTTGTTGGGTACGCTGCTCGCAAAATACTATCTGGGCGAAACAGTGACGGCGACACGCTGGTTGGGCGTGGCGATTATCACTGTCGGCGTGGTCGTCGTCGGGTTGGGCGAGTCGTCGGTGACAAAAATTCCCTAAGAGAGCCGACACAATGAGTCCTGAGATTTTTGCTTATGCTCTTGCGGCGGCGCGGGTTCTGCTGGCACTTGGTCTTGTCGGCTATTGTGTTTATGCTTTTCTGACGATTTGGGCGGCGCAAAAGTGGCGGATTGCGTCCCATCCTCTCAACCCGGAATGGACTCCGGCGGTTACTCTTCTCAAGCCTCTTTGCGGAATGGATGCAGAGATGTACGCCAATTTTCTGAGCTGCTGTGAGCAGGATTATCCTGCAAATCGAATGCAGATCGTATTTGGCGCACTGGATGCGGACGATATGGGTCTTGCTGTCGCCTGCCGCTTGCAGTCCGAATTTCCTCATCTCGATATTGCCGTTGTCGCCGGATATATTCCTCGACTGCAAGGCACAAATTACAAGGTCTGCAACCTGACGGCGATGATGAGCGAAGCGAAACACGATTTGCTGGTGTTGTGTGACAGCGATGTGCGCGTGACGCCGGAATATCTGCGCCGCGTTACGGCTCCTTTCGAGGATTCGACGGTGGGATTGGTGACCTGCCCCTACTACGGCGCAGAGCCGCAGAGTCTGCCGGCAGTCCTTGAGGCGTTGGGCATCGGAGCCGATTTTATTCCCCGTACGATAACGGCGCGGGCATTGGAAGGAGTTTCATTCGGTTTGGGGCAAACCATTGTTCTGCCGCGTTCCGTTTTGGAGCAGTTGGGAGGGTTCGAGAGCCTTGCCGAAGAGTTGGCAGACGATTACCGGCTTGGCAACCGCACCCGCAAGTTGGGCTATGAAGTGATCTTATCGGATTACGTGGTCAAAAATGTTATTGGCAAAGAGAAATTTCGTCCTATGTGGACGCGGCGATTGCGGTGGGCGCGAACCTTTCGCGCCCTGCGTCCAATTGGCTACATGGGCAGTGTGATCACTTATGGAATTCCGCTGGCGTTTTTGTTTCTCCTCTCGACTGGATTGAGCCTTTTGGGATGGGGCATTTTCGGTGCGATCTGCACCTTTCGCCTGATCACGGCGTTGCTCATGACAAAACTTTCGACTAATGATCCGAACATTCTGCGTTTTTTGCCCCTGCTTCCCCTCAGCGATGTCTGCTGTTTCGCCCTGTTCGTCATCAGTTTTTGCGGCAATCGCGTGACGTGGCGCGGCAGACAATTCCGGCTGCTTCCCGGCTGTCGGCTCGCGGCGGTCAACCCGAAATCGCCTTGAGCAATACGCTCAGAGACGTGCAAATATTTTATTTTTTGCTGTTGGTTCTGCTGGCGGGAGGTGTACCGTTTGTCGCCTTGACGCTACGCTTGGATGGCAATGAACGGGCAAGCATCCCCGTCATGTCCGTTTCCTCAATTCCGGGCGTCCGACAAGCAAGGAAGTCGGCGAGTTCCTCTGGTGTCATCGAGTCAATCCGCTTGAGGATACGCGCCGTCACCTTAGGATCAGTCGGGCTTTGATTTGTTTTTTGCATTTTACTCTCCTATGTCGAAAGCGTCTCACATTAATAGCGACGTGTTTTCAAGGAAATTGTACCAGACGGACTTGAGAAATACAACTCGAATCGCGCACGGCAATTTGCGTATGTGTCTTCTTGAGCAGCTTTGAGTCGGGATAGATCGGCTCTCCCTCCGGGAAGCAGCCGCGTATCGTCTGAAACGGCGTGTTTGTCTCCTCTTGCGTAAAGCGGCAGTAAGCGTCGATAATGGAGCGGTCTAAGTGGTGCGCTCCGCGAGCATTATTTCGGGGCATCAGATGTGCCGGTATGTTCTGGGCAACCCGCGTATAGACCGCATCCAAAGCGTCGAAATGCTCTCTGTCCAGCAAATTCAGGCATTGTCCTAA
>CAZPZP010000068.1:0-10900 GCA_964591025.1 uncultured Chthonomonadaceae bacterium | reverse complement strand
GCGGACGAAATTCCCTCTCCCTATCGAGTGCGAAGCACGGCACGGCGGAACGCCCCCTGCATGAAGAATTTATTCTGCTGTACTCTTGCAAGAGGTCTAATGGGTTGTTGTTATCGGTTTCCTGACTTTTATCCGGCTTGGGCGAGTCTACGGCGGGTTTCCCAGCCGCGTTTTGCCGCATCGCTTCGGTTTTGTTGCGCGGCGTGTTCGGCTTCTGCGCGAACTTCAATTCGCGCATCGGCATTTTCGCGCCCTGTTTTGGTCGCTCTGCCGCCGCCTGTTTGTTTGTTGACCGTTGCCCAAGCGCGGGCTTCTGCTTCCTCTTTAGAAACGCCGCGCTCCTCATAACTCTCTTCGATATGTTCCGCCATTCGTTTTTGTTTGTTAGTATAGGCGGATTTGACGCTTCGTGGCATTTTGCACCTCCGTATTATTGGGAACAACGCAGCAAACTTTCTGCTGTCATTGTCCCCATAGGACGCTGCCACAAGAGTAAGGGTTCCCTCCAAAACCGCCAACAGCACAGTGACCTTTCACCACTCCGCGTGTTCCCAACTGACAGGCATGAGATGCACCGCCGACGCTATTGGAACCGCTCCACAAATGCTCATTAACTCCGCTTGAGGACAGAACAGCAGCGCAACCGCATCCGCCCGATCCGGCGATCCTAAACCGTTTTTCTTCAACTCATCTTTGGAAGCCATCTGGATTTTGCCGTTCAGCGCATAGTGATACCGCATGGCGGCAATCTGCGCCCGCAAGGTTTCGTCATACGGCAGGGCGATCTCCCCGCTCACAAGTCTGTCGCGCAGTGTGCCATAAATCTGCGCCCGCAAATTGAGATAAGTCGCCTCGCTTGTCGCTCCCATCATCGGTCTCATGCTCACATTCACACCCACGACTCCAGCAATCCCTGTTTCGCGCAGATTATCAACGACGCCCGCCCCGACGCCAATCTCATCAATGAAAATGCCGTCCGCTCTTTCCCGTATCGCGATTTCATAGACTTGCCGCGCTGTCTCCGTCGTCGCTTGCCTGCGCCGCACTTGCAATGGATACACGACATCGCCGCGCCGCATCGCGATCACCGTCTCATCGGAGCCGAACCGCGCCACATCGACGGCAAGCAGACACGGCGTTCCGGGTGTGATGCTGCCCGCTTTGCCGCGTGTCATCGCCTCCTCGATCTTATCGATCCCGACAAGGCTGTCTTCTGCCGAAGTCGGAAATTCGCCCAAAACCCGTATCAAAAACTGCGGTTCGGGGCGATAGAATTTGCCGTCCCACTCGAACGTCTTTTCATCGTTGACATCGGTCTCCACACACCACGCCGCAATGCGATCCTCGACTGCCTCCCGCGTAATGGCTCCCGGAATCGGCGGCGTTTTGCCCTGCACGTTCGGGTGCATCATCGCCGAAATCGTATAGGTTTGCCACCGCGCCTGACGGAACAGGCTATGAAATCGTCCCGTTGGAGCGAGCGGGTTCGAGATCGCCAGTACGCGGTTGTTAGAGCCGACACAAATTCCCTCGACTGCGTCCCAAATCTCTTCCGGCACACCACACGCCTCATCCAGCACAATCAGCAGATTCTCCGCGTGAAACCCCTGAAATCTCACAGGCTCGTCTGTTGAAAGCCCCATGGCGAAATAACCTTCGGTAATCTTTAGCCGCGTTTGCAGCAATGTTCCTTCCAGCGCAAAGCGTCCGGGTTCCATCTCGGCAAGCGCGTTGGTACGGCGAAACCTCCGATGAATCTCTTCCCAAAGTAACGACTCTACCTGCCGCCACGTCGGGGCAGTTGTCAGCACAATGGACGGGCGATGACAATACAAAAACCACAAAACCAAGTCCGCCGCCAAATATGTTTTACCGACCCCGTTTGCCGCCTTGACCGCCACGCGCCGATGTTGCGACAGCAGCTTCGCGATCTCTGTCTGCCCGCACCACCACCGCGATCCCAAAACCTCCCGCGCAAAGCGTTCCGGCTCGGCGCGATACCCTGCCAGCATCTCCTCCGTCAAAAACAACGGGCGCATCTCTTCGGACGCGCCCTCTTCATTCTTTGTCCGCTTGCCGGACGTATTCAGTTTTGCACTCATCTTTTTTCCTCTCACTCTGAACCACAGGGAACACGGGGAACACAGGGAAATGCAAAAACATTGATCCACGAAAGAACACGAAAGAACACGAAAACAATTCTGAACTGAATTTCTCGAATTGGTCTTTGTGTCCTTTGCTTCTTTGTTGTGGAAGTATCCTGTTCCCTGTTCTCTGTGGTTCTCACCGTTTCGCCGCTTCCCCGCACGCCGAACAGCAGAACCGTCCTGCGCCCAAACCGTAGCAGAACTCTTCGTTGCAGTTGGGACAGACGCGCATTCGCTGCCGTTCGCGCCGCGCCGGACGCCGATAGACCGTATGTTTGCAGAACTGCCGAAACGTCAGTTCGCAGCCTGTCAAACATTTGAGCAAGCCACGCATCAGGGCTTTCGAGACGGCTTGTTGCGAGCAGGGCGGTATTTCGTTCCACCAAAGCCGCTGAGTCTCCTGCTGTGAGCAGCCCAATACCCAGCCGCGCAAGCACGCCCGCTCTCGCGCCGAAAGGGGAGTCACGGCGATCAGAAAGCGCAATTCGTCCAAGCCATCTTGACCAGTTTCTCCTGCGATGGTTTCCTCCATTCCCTCAAAACTGCGAATGCGCCCCTCGCGACGGGAACGCATCAACTGAAACTCACTCACAACCGGGCAGTTGAGGTCATCGGGAAGCAAACTCAGCAGACGATCTGCCTCTGCCTCCAAATCATATCCCTCTTCTGCAACAATCCATTCCGTGCCGTACTCCATGACAGTTCCTCCTGAGCAAAAGTAAACTATTGTCTACCTGAATATACTCTATTGATCGAAATCTGTCAACACTATTTTACAAGAATCTTTTCTACTATTTTTGACAAAGAAAAGAGGAGGATTTCTCCCCCTCTCTTTGTCTCCTCGTCTCCTTTTTTCGTTAGGGAGGTGTTCGTCCATTCTTGAAGTCGGCGAGCGGATCGCTGAACGGCAATCCGACGCTGAACTGAATGAGATACAGAGTGCGGAACGCTTCGGCGTGCGTGATGGGCTGATTGGGCTTGAAGAGCAGTCTGCCTTCGGGCGTGAAGGCGTCCCAACTGTCCCACAAAATGGAAGTGATGCCGCGCCGTGACAGTTCGATTATCGGGGCGCGTTGGGCGGGGTTGAGTTCGCCAAGGTCTGTGTAACTGCGCGGTTCTGTGAGAATTTCACCGGAGACGGGCGGCAGCAGTTGGAGGATTGCGTCAGCGAATTGAGCGCGAGTGATCGGAACCGCTTCTTTGACCTCCATCGTCGAAATTTTGCTGTTCGGCGGGTTGACTGTGCGCCCGAAAAGCGAATCATAAACGAGAGGCTTGTCATTCTTTCGGACACCGCGTTCGCCTAATTTTTTAATCCAACGCTCCAGTTCAGATCGCATTGTCGGGGCGTCGGGGGCGAATTCCTCTTTGTCAGGCAGAAAGCCGCGTGTCGCCAGATATTGGATCGCCGCATAATCGGGATGATTCGGCTTGAGGTCGGGAAAATAGTGAAGTTGAATCGGGTCGCTGAATGGATTACCATAGCGCGGCAGCAGTTCCATCTGAACCTGACGCGCCGGAAGTTCGCGTCCCGACAAGCCGTATTTGATGCACAACGCCGCCCCGATTCCCGCCGCTTGCCCGAACTGCATCCGAACCGGCTCCATGCGAAACGTGCCGTAACTGACGTGCGTAGACGAAACCGCCGTCGTCACAAAGACGTTTTCTAAGCGTTTCGGAACAATGACGCCGAGCGGTATCCCATACCACGGCGTTTGGCGATACAGCCACCATTCGCCTTCGCCCATATCGGGGCTTGTCCAATCGGTTTTCGGGCTGACCGCGTGCGAGTCCATCGGGTAATCGCCCATGCCAATCGCTTCGGGGCGCACCATTTTGCGGGCGTATTCGATTTCCCATTCGTCGGGCAGTTGTTCGCCTTCGATGCGCCGCCCCTCGCGCACGTAGAGCAGGGGCGGAAACCCTCCCGTATCGCGGTATTCGTCGTCGGGCAATCCAAGTTGCTTTTGTTTCTGTTCGGTTTGGATATAGTACAGATACTGCATCACCTGTTCGCGGTATTGCTTCTCGACTTCGGCGCGTTGCTTGTAGGTGTCCGTCGCGTAGGTGTAGTTGATGCCCTGCCGGTCACTGCCCTGCGGGTGCTGATTGATCTCGTATTTGTCGTTCGGCATTTTGCCCGAAGTCACCGCCCACGATTTTTGCCATTCGGGCGTATGGATGAAATTCTCGCGATTGTAGCCGCTCGGTTTCGGGATGGTTTTGTCGGCGTCCTTGCCATAATCTTTGACCGCGAAAAGATAGGCATACGACTGCATTCGCTTGTCGCCTTTGCCGGTACTGCCGGGCAGGGGCTTGTCTGCGGCACGATCATAATAAATGACGCCGTTATGCGGTTCGCGCTCGGTGCGGGGTTCGCGTCCCATGCGGAACGGTGCGCCCGCCCATGCCGCTAAGTCGCCGCTGTCGGTAGAATCGATAAACCATTTGGCAATAAATCGCGCTTGGCGTCCGGTGGGTTCGTTGTCGGCGTTGAGTTCTTCCATCACCACCGATTCGACTTTGCGCCGTCCGCCCGTTGTGTTTTTGGTGTGGACTTTTGCCAGTCGCGCTCGGCGATAGACCGTGATATTCGGTTCGGCATAGAGCAGCGATTTCATGGCTTTGTGGGCGACACGCGGTTCATAAGCTAAGCCGTTTTCGTTGGGCAGATCGTCATCATGGGTATAGAGTTCTTTGACCCTGTCGCGGAACCGTACCAAAAACCCGCTGACATAGAGTTGCGAACGCCGAATATCGGTTGCAGACAGTCCGTTGACGGGCATTCCGCCGAGTCGCGTTGTTGGCTCGATCAACGCCACTTTCAAGCCGCGCCGCGCCGCTTCAATGGCAGCCGACACACCGCCCGACGACGCTTGTACAATGACAACATCATATTCGGCAGTCGGCAGTTTGTCTTTCGGGTTTGGTTTGGCAGTCGGAAATTCGGTAAAGGTGCGCTCATCATAAACCACTGTTGGCGCAGTTTTGGGATTGGCGGGCGTGCCGAGTGCGGTCAGTCGGGCGCGGTATTGGGTTCCGGGCTTGAGATTGTCGAGCCGAAAATCGCGGGCAGTCGGCGGTAGATTGGTATCGAGTGCGCCTTCGACTTCCAAGCGGTAGCCAGTTGCGTTGGGCGCGGCAAGCCACGCAAAGCGCATCTCGGTGGGGGAAATCGCAAACGCCTCGAAGCCACGCGGCGGCTTGACCTGCGCGAAAGAAGTAAGAGGCACGAGGGAAAACACAAGGGCAATAGCGGATATTATGGGTCGGTTCATTGTCAGCGATTCGTCTCCTCACGAAGTTTTGTAAGTGTCGCTGAGATCATACCGGATTTTTGGGCAGAGCGAAAGCAAAAGCCGAGAGTGCTGCCTATTTATGCATCTATCCGGTGTCCACGACAATATCGAGAACGTGGATGATGCGGGTCGGTTACGATTATCTACGGCGGTTTGGTGCTGGATATTTACGGAAACCGGCATGACAACTGGAACCGTGAATGCGGATCGCGAACCGATTATTCGGGTTTCTTTTGCCCTCAACGCGGGCAAAATCTGAGCAACTACGCCGGAAGGGGTTTGTCCTCCTCGACTTTCTCCGATGTTGGGCGCAATAGACACGCCACAATCACGGCACAGCCCATAAATGCCACCGCCATTGCCAAGCCCAAGCCGTAATTCTTATTGGTTTGCAAAAGAATCTCGCCCATAAAAATCGGACCGAAGAAGCCGCCCAAATTGCCTACCGAATTAATCAGCGCAATTCCTGCCGCTGCCGCCTTTGGTCCCAACATATTCGTCGTCAGCGTCCAATAGGAACCCGCTGCCGTGCGTTCACCCATGTTGTTGAGCGTCATGGCGAGAATCAAGAAGCCCGCTGTTGGAGCGACGACACACGCCAAAAGCCCTAAACCCGCGACGGCATAACCACCGATGACATGAAGTTTGCGCTTGCCCGATTTGTCCGAGTGCGCGGCGGCAATGACCATCGTCATCGCCCCAATGAGTGCCGGAAACGCTCCAATCGTCGCGATAAACGAGTCGCTCCACGCGCCGCCACTCCGAATTTTGAGAAGCTGCGGAAAGAACGAACCGACGGCATTACCCGCCGTTGCCGCGAAAATAAAAATCAAACACATTTTCACAAGGCGCGGGTCGGACAATCCCTGCTTCAAACTCAAATGCTGCAACCGTGTCGAGTTTTTATTTTCCGCGTCGAGTGTGGTCGTGATATAGGCTTTTTCGTCTTCGGTGAGCCATTTCGCCTGACGCGGTCCGTCGGGCAGGTATTTCAGAACGAAGAATGTCCCCAAGACCGACGGAATCCCTTCGATCAGGAACAGCCACTGCCAGCCCTGCAAGCCCCAAATGCCGTCTAAGGTCAACAAAACACCGCCGATAGGTCCGCCCAAGAGTCCCAGAATACCTGTCACCGCCAAAAACCGTGCGAGGACTTTGGCGCGAATTGCGGCAGGAATCCAATAGGTGAGATACAAAATAATACCGGGAAAGAAACCCGCTTCCGCGACACCGAGCAGAAACCGCAGCGTATAGAGGGCGAGCGGCGATTTCACAAACATCATCGAAGTCGAGACGATTCCCCATGTGAACATGATTCGGGCGATCCACAACCGCGCTCCGACTCGCTCCATGATGAGATTGCTCGGAACCTCGAACAGAAAATAGCCGATGAAGAAAATTCCGACGCCCCAGCCATAAATGCGATCATCGAAGCCCAAATCGCCTTTCATGGTGAGCGCGGCAATGGTGATATTGCCGCGATCCAGTAAGTTGAACATATACAGAACGGCAAGGAACGGAATGAGGCGCGTCAACACTTTGCGAACCACAGAGTTTTCGAGTTCTTGAGCGCGGTCAGGTGAAAAAGCAGGGGGCATCGGTGATCCTTTCGTGGGTCATTAGGTCGCTGGGCGATTGGGTCTTTGAGTCATGCAAGAGCGTGACAAACGAGGCGATGCGTGCTATGGGCATCAACACACGCCGACATGATTTTGCAGTATACCGCAAAAAACGCCCTGTTTTTCACGGAATATCGGGAGAGTTTAGGGAAGCATTTCACTGGGGCGAACGGGAAGGAAAAACGAAAACGTGCTGCCGCGTCCATACTCGCTCTCAACCATCACTTGCCCGCCGTGCGTTTCGACAATGTGCTTGACAATCGAAAGACCCAAACCCGTGCCGCCCGACTGCCGAGACCGCGCTTTGTCCACCCGGTAAAACCGCTCGAAAATACGCGGCACATCCTGACTCATGATGCCGATGCCCGTATCCGAAACATGAACAATGATACGCCGCTCCTGCGATTCGGTGCGTATCACCACACGCCCGCCCTCCGACGTGTATTTGATCGCATTGTCTACCAAATTTATCAAGACCTGCTCGATCAGATCGCGATTGGCGACAGCGGTCAGCGGTGAAGGCGTCTGTTCCGTCAAGGTAATTTTGGTCTTGTCCGCCTGTGTTTGGAAGCGTTCGACGACGCCGTGAATGAGGGTATCGAGGGCAAATGGAACCCGCTCAGGGATTTGCGATTCGGCGCGGGAGAGAATCAACAGGTCTTCGAGAATGCGGGTCAATCGCTCGACTTCGCCGACAATGATATTGACAAACCGCTCGGCGACAGTGACATCTTGAAGTGCGCCGTCTTGAAGTGTTTCTGCCATCGCCCGAATCGAAGCCAGCGGAGTGCGAAGTTCATGGGAGACGTTGGCGACAAAATCGCGGCGGATCGTTTCAAGGCGACGAATCTCGGTCACGTCCTCGATGAGAACAAGGCAGTAGGGAACGCCCGGCGCGGGCTGCGGGCGGCGCGTCACCAACAGCGGCAGCAAACGTACCAAAAGCGTGCGTCCCGTTGCTTCACTGTTGCGCTTGACTTCCTGCTCCTGCGGCTCTCCCGTCTTTTGGAGAGCGGAAAACAGGCTGAGTATCTCATAAGACAGCATCGCTTCGAGGAGCGATTTGCCCACCAAGCCGTCATCGCGTGCCGACAGCAGTTTCTCTGCCGCCGGATTGGATTCCAAAATCCGCCGCTGAACGTCCACAATAAGGACACCCTCGCGCATCTCTGTCAGCAGCAGTGCAGAATAGGAGATTTCCGCCGGCTCAGCCATGGAATTTGTAACCCACCCCGCGCACGGTCAACAGACGCACTGGCTGTGACGGACTGACCTCGATCTTTTCGCGCAGCCATCGAATATGAACATCAACTGTCCGCTCTTCGACATACGCCTCGGCTCCCCAAACGCGATCCAGCAGAATCGAGCGGGCAAACACCTGCCCCGGATGCGTCACCAAAAAGCGCAGGAGTTCAAATTCTTTAGGGGAAAGGGAAAGCTGCTTGCCGTCAACAGAAACCTCGTATCGGGCGGGGTCAATCGTGAGATTTCCGGCGTGCAAGACGGGGGTTGCCACCACTTCCTGCGGAGAGGTGCGCCGCAGAACGGTTTTGACTCGTGCCATCAATTCGCGCATATTGAAGGGCTTGATCACGTAATCGTCTGCGCCGATTTCCAATCCGACAACGCGGTCTGTTTCGTCGGCGCGTGCCGTCAGCATGATGATCGGGATATTGCCTTGTTTTCGCAAAATGCGGCAAATATCGAAGCCGCTGGCAGACGGCAGCATCACATCGAGAATCACCAAATCGGGCGGATCGGTGCGGACAAGTTCCAAGCACTGTTCCGCATCGGTTGCAGTTTGAACAGTATAGCCCTCTTTTTTGAGACTGTAGGCAACGGCTTCGACAATCGGCTGCTCGTCATCAACCACAAGGATTTTCATGGCAGTCGGTTTCCTTTTCCTCGCACGATTCAGTAGACAAAAGTATTGAAGAATTCTCAGGGATGCTCAGTCAGAGAGTTCAGAATGATCTCTGCAGTTTTGGCGTTGGTCGCTAAAGGGACATTATGAATATCACAGACTTTTAGCAGTGCCGAAATATCGGGTTCGTGCGGGTGTGCCGTCAACGGATCACGCAGAAACAGAACGGCTTTGACCTGTTGCGTCGCGATCATCGCCCCGATTTGTAAATCGCCGCCCAACGGACCTGACAACATCGTCGTCACCTCAAGTCCGGTTCGCGCTGAGATAAGCGTTCCGGTGGTTTTCGTTGCTACAAGCCGTTGCGTTGAGAGAAAGTTGCGGTGTCTTTCGACAAATGCGACCATCTGTTCTTTCTTGGCGTCATGTGCAATGAGAGCGATAAAAGGCGGAACTGCCTCAGCAGACATTTGTATCCTCATTTCCCTGCGTATCGTTTTCCCAAAAACCAGAGTATTATAGCATGAACGATTCAAGATTCATTTTGTGGCAGATTATGGCGAGGAAAATCATTCAGGAGAAATGTGTCTCCTGAGAGGGTTAATATTGCCATAGATGAGAAAGAGAATGCTCGACAACTCACGGATTTAAGACTTTAGTAACGGATATATATTAAGAAAAAAACACGATGGTATCTCGCAATTTGGGGCGAACGGACTGGCAAGTCAGCACGATTAACTTGGAAGCAGCAATCAGAAGCAGCGGAAGTCAATACACCATGATAAGCCGAACTTGAGATTGGGGCTGGCGTTATCCCTCGACAGGGTGAGCAAATCGCGTCAAGAGTTGAACACAGGATTTTGTGTCTCGAAGTCGCGGCGACGCTGTTCGCGAGGCGTCTGCTTGGCGTCATTCCACGCAAAAATTCGAGGCGGTAAATGGGGATTGCGAGGCTTCGGCGGTGTCCCGAAGCCGAGAATATAGGCGCGACGCGGCATCTCCGAGCGGTTTGCGCCGGTATGGTGCAGGGTGCGCGACGGATGGACGGTACAGCCACCGGCAGACAGCGGACACGCGGCAGCCGAACTCGAATTGAGCGTATCGATCTCCAGCCCATGCACTCGCGGATCGTTGCCAATGGTATGATGCGGCATCACTTCCATCGTATGACTGCGGGGAATGAACTGCATACAGCCGTTTTCGAGGGTCGCCGGTTGGAGCGGTATCCAAATGCTGATCGCGTTGTAGTCGAGATTGGGATTCCAATACGCCTCGTCTTGATGCCAAGGGGTTGCCGCGCCATAACGAGCGGGCTTGAAAATGGCGTGTTCGCCCTGATAATTGGCTTCGTCGCCTAATAATTGGCGGGCGAGACGCAGAGCATTGACGCGGAATCGTCCCTCTTTGAGTTCGGGCGCGTATTTGGCGGGATTGAGGATTTGCGGCAGCGACGCTTGCACAGTGTCGTCGTCGGTTCCGGCAAGGTCGAACTGATCGCCGCTTTCACGTCCGGCACGCTCGGCAAACAGACGATCATAGATCGCCGTCATCCATTCCAACTCGTCGGGCGGCACAAGCGACTCGACTGCCAAATATCCCTCGCGATGAAAAAACGCAGTCTGTGCGTCAGTGAGTGTAAATGTGGTTTCCAAAATCGTTCCTCCACGAACAGGAAATACAGTAGACCTCTTGCATAAGTCCTCTCAATCCAGCGGAATGAATTGTTACTGTCCAAATCTCGTTGCTGCTCTTAACCGGGGGTTTTAAACCTCGTCGTTGTACACATCTCATTGCTGATAGCCAATGCTAAATATTGACAATGCGATTCTTCCTCTGTTCGCAGAGGCGCGTATTTCTGGATAAGTGGTTTGAGATAGGGACTGACGCATTAAATTGCGAAAGTTTCCTAAATTACCGACTTATGGGTAAGGACGAGGTTTTAAACCCCCGTCTGTATGGCGTTCCGCCAAG
>CAZPZP010000067.1:8742-10959 GCA_964591025.1 uncultured Chthonomonadaceae bacterium | reverse complement strand
AAAGGCGGCTTAGTTCTGCTGACGGCGTTTGCCCTGACCGCTCTGATTCTTCATCTTCAACCCAAACGGGCTATGAATACGGGCGGTTGCGGTCCTCGCGCCCTGCTTGCCCTTGCCCGTCCGTTTGGATGCACACAGACCGAAGCCGAAACTCTTGCCCGCTTTCCCAACAACGGATTTGAGGTCACCCTGTCCCAACTGCAAGCCGCCGCGCCGAAATTTGGTATAAGTGCCGCCACCCGTCAGATGACCGTGCCGCAACTCCGCACTGAACGTCCTCTTGGCGTACTGCACATTGACGACGTTCACTTTGTCGCCCTTGTCGGCTATGATGGCGACACGGCTTTGATTGTTGACCCGCTGTATCGGGACGCCGTTCGTCCGGTGCGTTGGTTCCTCGATGACCTTGCTGTACGCTGGAGCGGAGCCATCCTCGTTGTGACGCCTCAAGCCAGAAAGTAAAGCGTGAACCCATGACGGCATTGGCAAATCTGCCTTTGACAATCGAAGAGACGCCGCGCTCTCAAGTGACGGTGCGCCGCGTCTGCCGCTTTGCCTTGCTCGTCGGTATGAGTGTTTTCTTCTGCCTGTTCCTGCGCCTCGCCTTCACCCTCCACGACAATTTCGCCTATATGACCTTCGACCTCGGCATCTTCGACCAAGCGGTTTGGCTCATTTCGCAGGGCAAAACCCCGTTCGTCACGGCACGCGGCATTCACATCTTAGGCGACCATTTCAGCGTGATTCTGTATCTCCTCGCCCCGATTTATGCCCTTATTCCCTCGCCGAAAACCCTGCTGTTCCTCCAAACCCTCGCCGTCACCCTCGGAGCCATTCCCGCCTACGCCCTTGCACGCAAACGGCTGGGTTCGGAACTGCACGGCTTGCTGTTCGGCATTGTCTATCTGCTGTATCCCGCGCATCAGTGGGGCATCACCTACGAGTTTCACCCCGATATGTTCGCCACGCCTCTGCTGTTCGCCGCGCTCTATGCCCTCGAAGCCAAACGCTGGCGACTGTATGCCGTCGCTCTGCTTCTTACCGCGCTTATCAAAGAGTCCGCCGGTCTGACGGTTGTTCTTGTCGGCATTTGGGCGTGCTTCCACCAGCGCAAAGTCGGCATCCAAACCATTGTGTTCGGCGTTGTCATGCTTGCCGTTGCCATGCTCACGGTACGCCATTTCAACGACGGTCAGCCTTCGCCCTACTTCGACATTTTCCGGCACTATGGCAGTTCACCCGGCGACATCATCGGCAATTTTCTGCGCCGCCCTCTGCCGTTTCTCGCCGAAGTATTTCAGTTGGGCAATCTGTTTTATCTCGGCTTGATGCTGATTTCGCTGTGTTTTCTGCCATTACTTGCGCCGGAAATTCTGCTCTTGACCCTTCCGCTGTGGCTCATCAATTTCATGGCGGGGCGTCCCGGAATGCACACCTTCGAGGAATACTACAACTCGTTTATCACGCCGTTTCTGTTCTTGGGCGCAATTATCGGCTTCCAACGCTTGGAGAAATGGAGTTGGTTCACCCGCTGGCTCGTTCGCCTCAACCTGCCGCTGTGGGCATTGACAGGGATAGCGATGAGTCCGTTTGCTCAACCCATTGCTGAACTCTACACGACCCGTCCGCCCGCCGAAGCCGTTGCCGAATGCCGCGCCGCCGTCGCCCGCATTCCGAGAACCGCGTCCGTTGCCGCACAAATGGCACTCGGAGCGCACCTCACTCAGCGCACCCAACTCTATACCTTTCCCAATCCGTTCGTGCGTATCGCGTATGGCGGCACAAAACAAGCCCTCTTCGAGATCGACAGCGTGACAGGTTCCACACTTCCCGCCAAACTCGAACCCGCCATAGTCCCGAACTTTGCCAATGCAGAGTATATCGCCCTGTGTCCCAAAAGCAACCCGTTTCCGCTCTCCGAAAACAACTACACGCGCCTTGTCGTTGCCCTGCTCCAAAGCCGAAACTATGAAACCGAATACGTCGGCGGCTACGTCATGCTATTGCGGCGCGTCCCCCCGCAGACCGCCAAACTCAAATGGCTTGCCCATCGAACCGGACTGCCCGTTCAGACCTCTAAGCAGATAGAAAACGCTTACTGGCGTTGGCTGGCGCGGCAATATCCGCCGCCCAAAGGAAAGACACCATGAAAACCGAAATGCCCTGCCGCCGTCGCGCCTTCTCGCTTATTGAACTGCTCTTTGTCATCGCCATCAT
>CAZPZP010000067.1:0-8642 GCA_964591025.1 uncultured Chthonomonadaceae bacterium | reverse complement strand
GTTCCCGGCGACCAATCCAATCCCTACTATCAGCCCAAAGATTATCTGCCGCTCTCCTATGCGATCAACGCCACCTTCTTCCATGAGGCGGTTCCCGCCTGTTGGTATGGCGAATCGCTCATCCGTCCGCGCTCCCTGCCGGAAATTGACGATACCTCCCGATTGTTTCTTTTGGGCGAGTCACGCTTGCCGCATCCGGGTTTGGGCAGTTGGGCATTGCAATGGAGAGGAGAGCATCCGGGAACCGGAGTCTTTCACCAGCACAACGGGCTAAGCCACTTTCTCTTTGTGGATCAGCACATCAAATCCCTGCCCCTCGGACGCACCTGCACTGACAAACTCTGGTCGGATCGTTACCCGGATAGGTCAGGGGGCTGTGATAACCTTTCGCTTCCGCAAGAGTACCAATGAGAATGCAATAATAGTTATGTCAGAATGGACTTGACGACGTTGCCCTCGACATCAGTCAGGCGGAAATCGCGCCCCTGATAACGATACGTTAGACGGGTATGGTCAAGCCCCAACTGGTTCATGATTGTCGCGTTGAGGTCGTGGATATGCACCGGGTCTTTGACGATATTATAGCAATAATCGTCGGTTTCGCCAAGCACCATGCCGCCCTTGACGCCCGCCCCCGCCATCCAGATCGAGAAGCACCGTCCGTGATGATCACGCCCATAATCCGTTGCCGTCAGTGTGCCTTGCGAATACACCGTGCGCCCGAATTCTCCGCCCCAGATCACAAGCGTATCGTCCAATAAACCGCGCTGTTTGAGGTCTTTGATGAGAGCGGCAGACGGCTGATCGGTGTCTTTGCATTGAACGCGAATCTGTCCGGGCAGGTTGCCGTGCTGATCCCAACCGCGATGGAAGAGCTGGACGAAACGCACGTCGCGCTCGATCAGCCGTCGTGCCAGCAGACAGTTCGCCGCAAAGGTTCCGGGCTTGCGCGATTCGGGTCCGTACATCTCGAACGTCTCCGGCTTCTCCTTCGACAAATCCATGAGTTCCGGCACAGAACTTTGCATTCGGTACGCCATTTCATACTGTGCAATCCGGGTATTGATTTCGGGGTCACCGAACGATTGCGCCGTCATGGTATTGAGTTCCGCCACGCTGTCGAGCATTTGGCGTCGTCCTGCCGCGTCCATGCCGGGGGGGTTGTTCAGATACAGAACGGGATCGCCTTTGGAGCGCAGTTTGACGCCCTGATGCACCGACGGCAAAAAGCCACTGCCCCATAATCGCCCGAACAACGGCTGGTCGTTCGCGCCGTTGGAGGCAAGCGAAATCAGGACGACATACGAGGGCATATCGCGGTTTTCACTGCCGATGCCATAGGAAAGCCACGAGCCGATGCTGGGGCGTCCGGGTTGTTGCGCTCCGGTCTGAATGAAGGTGATAGCCGGGTCGTGGTTGATCGCTTCTGTGTGCATGGATTTGATCACGCAAATATCGTCCGCGATCTCGCCCGTATGCTTGAGCAGTTCACTGAGCCACATTCCCGATTTGCCGTGCTGACTGAACTTGAAAATGCTTGCGGCACACGGAAACGACTTCTGCCCCGAAGTCATGCCTGTGATGCGCTGTCCGTTGCGGATCGACGCGGGCAGCTCCTGTCCGTGATAGTCGCGCAGTTTGGGCTTATAGTCGAACAGGTCTATGTGCGACGGCGCACCGGATTGGAACAGATAGATGACGCGCTTTGCCTTGGGCGCGAAGTGAAGCGCGGGCAAGGCTCCATGCGCGGCAAGCGGATTTTTGGCGGGGTTGGGTTTGCCCTGTCCGAACGCCTCCTGCTCGAACAGGCTGGCGAGTGCGGCAACACCGATTCCCGTTGCGCCTTTGCCGAACAGTTGGCGGCGCGTCATCATCAATTCATATTCGCGTTGTGGGTTCATAATTTTCACTCGTGATCGTCGTTAATTTTCGTGCGAACTTATCGGGCAGTAGCACTGCATAAAGCGCACAGTCCTCTCAAAGCCTATTCTCATCTCACCCTCTCATGTTGTGCAGCCCAGAGAGTCATCTCTGCAACAAATTCACCAATTTGTCGCTACAGAGAAAGATACGCTGTTTTCGACAGATTATCCGCCCAATCAAAAAACCAAGAATGCAACTCCATTTGTGAAGTGGCTGGCACGAATTTTGCACTTGTTAAAAGTACTGAGTACAATACCTTTAACTTCCCATCGGCAGCGCTATACTCAGAGCCTGCCTCTATTCACGAAGTGAAAGAAACCCCACCACAATGAAAAGTAACGTTTTGTTAGCCGCCACGCTCGCACTCTGTGCCTCGCCGGTCTTCTGCTCAGCGCAGGGTCTGTTTACGCTCAATCTGGATCAGACGAACATCGTCTACAATCCCACTGGCACTGCCCGATTTGGAGTGAATATTAAGTATACGAACACCAATCCCAACAACGACTCCGACTCCATCAACATTGACAACGCCCTGTTTGCACCGCCCGGTCAGGACGCTTCCAACGCCCCAAACGGCATCATCGCCCCTGACTTCATTCCGATTGGCAAAGGACTCGACACAGGTTCTACGGTGGACGGTTTCGACGAAGGCACTTTTCGATTCTTTCCCGATGTGTTTTCGCTGAACTTCGGTGTGTACAATGGTGCTGCTCCCGCACCCGGCGTCTATGACCTCGTTTACACTCTGAAGGGAACCGGCGGGTCCGGCATAAACTACGAAGGAACGGCGAGTTTTTCCGTTATCGTAGGGTCAGTTCCCGAACCCGGCACTGTCGCCCTGTTGGTCAGTGGATTGACGGCAGCAGGCTGGATGCGAGCGCGTCGCCGCAAACGTTAGGCTGCGGCATACCGGCAAGGGGGAAGAAGCGGGACGGTTCACTGCCCGCTTCTTCCAGCGCGAACGCGACTGCCTGCTGCCGTTCCATGGCGTAACCTTCCTCCCAAAATTCCTCGAAGCGTATCACTCCCAAGTGAGCGCGTGTGGCGGCAACCTGCTGTTCATGGTCTTCGCGCCGCTCGAACAAAATCGGAACACCCAGCGTGTCGCGCAATTTTGCTCCCGCTCCAAACAAAAGTGCGGCGCGTTCCCATTGCGCTTGTGCCTGTGCCAGTTTCGCCAAACCTTCCAGATTATCCGCGACACCGCGCTTGTCGGCAAGGGTTTGGCGCAGGCGCAAACTCTCTCGATACAGCTCCTGCGCCTTATCGTATTGCTTCTGACGATACCGTACATATCCCAAATTGTCCAGCGAGGACGCCAAATTTTCAGGGTCATCCAATCCGCGCTTGAGTGAAACACATTCTTCGAACCGTGACTGCGCCATAAGATAATCACCTTCATCACAATCCAGTAATCCCAAATTGTTCAATGAACCTGCCACCCCATAGGCGTCGCCAATCTCGCGCTTCAGGGCAAGGCTCTCCTCATGCAGTTGGCGTGCCAATGTGTAATCGCCCTGCTCTCGAACCACAAACCCCAAGTTATTCAACGCGCCTGCAATTCCCTGCTTGTCATCCAAATCGCGGCGCAGCGACAGCAGTTCCTCGTAGATGGAACGCGCTAAAGTGTAATCGCTTTGACGGTGCGCGAGTGCTCCTAAACCGTTCATGGCACGAGCGCGAACGGTTTGCTGTGCAGAAACTAATCCGTCCTGAAGTGAAGCAGACAGCAGAGTTTCAAGCCAGTGACGCCCCTCGTGGAAGTAGCCGCGTGTCGCCCAGAACCGCCAGATCGCCCCTCCTATCCGCAGTCCTGCCTGTACGTCGTGTTCTGATGCCCATTCCAGCGCGGTGCGGAGATTGTCGTGTTCCGCTTCGAGACGAGTAAGCCATTGCTGCTGCTGCCCTGTTTGCAGTTCCGGCGCAGCGTGTTCCGACAGGGCGACGAACCATTGCAGGTGGCCGGCACGCAGTCTCGGCGTTTCGTTTTCACTGTGCAGCAGGTCGCGCCCATACTGCCGGATGGTCTCCAGCAGACGATAGCGCGTTTCGCCCTCGCTTTCCTCCCGAACCACCAAGGATTTATCCAGCAGACGGGAAAGCAAATCCAGAACTTCCCACGCTTCGATGTCATCGTCTGCACACACCGTTTCCGCCGCTTCCAATGTCCAGCCCCCGGCGAAAATGGACAACCGCCGCAGTAGCAGACTTTCCGGTTCGGACAGCAGGGTATATGACCAGTCAATCGCTGCCCGCAGCGTCTGTTGTCGCGGCAAAGCCGTCCGGCTGCCACCAGTCAAAATGCGGAAACAGTCGTCCAGTTTGGTGGCAATCTGTTCCGGTGACAGCACCCGCACCCGCGCCGCCGCCAATTCAATCGCAAGCGGAATACCGTCCAATCTGCGGCAGATTTGCAGCACCGCACCGGCATTCTCCGTTGTGACCGCGAAATCGGGCTTACTGCTGACCGCCCGTTCTGCAAACAGACGCACTGCCTCCGATTGCATCAAACGAGCGAAAGAAGGCGCGTCATCGGCGGACGGCAGAGACAAACTCGGAACCTGCCAAGTCGTTTCGCCGGAAATATTGAGTGCTTCGCGGCTGGTCGCAAGAATTCGTAGGTTAGGACAGCGGCGCAACAGACCCTCCGCCAATTGTGCCGCCGCTTCAATCAAATGCTCGCAGTTATCCAGCAGAAGCAGCAGCGTCCGGTCTTGCAAGGCATCGCCGAGGGTCTCCAGCAGAGGACGCCCGCCCTCTTCCCGAACGGACAGAGCGGAAGCGACTGCCTGCGGGATCAAACTGCCATCCGTCAAAGCCGCCAATTCCACCAGCCAAACGCCCTGCGGATAGTCGTCAATGAGGTCGGCGGCAGCCTGCTGCGACAGCCGGGTTTTGCCGGAACCGCCCGCGCCCAGCAAGGTCAATAGGCGCGTGCTTGTCAGCAGGCTTTTGACTTTTGCCAATTCCTGCTCCCGCCCGACAAAACTGGAAAGCTGCGGCGGCAGATTGTTGGACAAACGCGACAGTGAGCGAAGTTCAGGGAAGTCTGCCGGCAAAGCAGGGTGCAGCAGTTGAAAGACCCATTCCGGCTGCTGCAAGTCTTTCAGGCGGTGCTTTCCCATGTCTCGCAGACTGGCGTCAGGAGGCAGAAAACTCCCTGCCTCCTGACGTGCCGCTTCAGACAGCAGAATCTGCCCGCCGTGTCCAATCGCCAGCAGACGCGAAATGCGGTTGAGGGTTTGACCGAAAAAATCGTTGTCACGCTTCTGAGCAGTTCCAACGTGCAGAGCCATGCGAACACGCAGACTGCCGATTTCCCCCCACTCTTCCGCTTGCAATGTCTGTTGGACTGCCAGTGCCGCATCCAATGCGTCGGCTGTTCCTGTAAAGGCCGTATAAAACCCGTCGCCCACCGTCTTGAAAACTGTTCCGCCTCTGTCTTCGATACAGGCACGCAGAATGCCGTCGTGATGTGCCAATACGTCACGCATCGCGTCAGGAAACCGCTCCCACAGCCGCGTACTGCCTTCAATATCCGAAACCAGAAACGTCAAGGGTGCATCGGGCATTGAACATACTCCACAAAAACGTGTTAGGTACAGAAACTACAGCACCATACTCAATGGTGATTCAATCTCATTTTACCGTTGAGTGCGGTGCTACCTATAAATCAAAACAGACCTATCTCTAACTCTTACTAATGGTTTTATCTCAATTGCGAACGCCTCCTGCTCGAACAGGCTGGCGAGTGCGGCAACACCGATTCCCGTTGCGCCTTTGCCGAACAGTTGGCGGCGCGTCATCATCAATTCATATTCGCGTTGTGGGTTCATAATTTTCACTCTTACGTTCGGTCTCGGCGGGAACAGTCCAATCAACGACAGTGAGGTTGGCGACGTACTTGAAATGTCTGTCGTGCGTAACAACCGTTGCGCCATTGACTCGCGCAACCGCCGCAATCCACATATCATGAAGCGGAATCATCGTTCCTGCTTTTCGCAACTCTGACGCAATCTGAGCATAAGCCAAACTGACTTCCGGCGACGATTCGAGAACACGCGCCAAATTGGGCAGAACTTGTTCACCTTTCGCCCGTATCTCTTGTTGTCGGCGGCGTCCATGCGCGGTTAAAATGCCAAGTTCCCATTCCGCAACCACGATAAAGCAAGTGACAATTTCCTCTGCGAAATGAGCGAAGACCTGTTCCCAAGCCACCGGATCGTTCTCGCTGAGAGCTGTAATGATATTGGTATCAAGAAGATAAATGTTCGCCAATGCTTCTCTCCCGCGCTTCCATGACAGACTTGTTGATCAGTTCTGCCTCCTCTTTTGTGAGCGGATCGAGGTTTTCGTATGCCGCCCGGAGCCTTACTCTCCAGTTGAGCTTCTCTTGCGTCGCAATTTCGGGCTTTTGTTCTTCTTCCGGTTGTTTCGTTGTGACAGCCATAACTTTCTCCTTTTCGCGTTTGCAACCCTATTGTATCACAGGGCGCAATCCGTTGCGAAATCACGGAACAGTCCAATCCACGACAGCGAGATTTGCGACGTGCTTGAAATGTCCGTCGTGCGTAACGACTGTTGCGCCGATGACACGCGCAACTGCCGCAATCCACATATCGTTTTGCGGAATCATGGTTCCGGCGCGACGGAGTTCTGCGGCAATCTTGCCATAAGTTAGATTGATTTCCAGCGACGACTCGATCACTCGCGACATATCGTTGAGAACGAGTTCGCCTTGTTCACGAATCTCTTGTTGCTTCTTTCGCCCTTTGGCATTGCGAATTCCATACTCCCATTCCGCGATCACGACAAAGCAAGTCAGGAGTTCGTCCTCATCAGGAAGGTCTGCCCAATGTTGCCAAGCCGCTTCATTGTCTTGGGTAAGCGCGGTAATGCTATTGCCGTCAAGCAGGAAGATCGCGGGCAATGCTCGCCTCCCGCGATTCCATGATCACTTTGTTGATCATATCCGCATCTTCTTGTGATATAGGTTTGAGTTTCGCCCGCAGTGCCAAGACACGCTCACGTCTGCTCAGCGTTTCCTGCTTTTCAGAGGGAGTAATATCCTCGCCAATGCTTGTCCCTCGCGCTTCCATGACGGCGTTGTTGATCATATCGGCGGTTTCCTGAGAGATGGGAGTGATTTTTGCCATCGCCGCCAGCATCCGCTCCCGTGAGCCGGGTCTGCCTGTCAGCGGAAGAAGCGGCTTTTTCTCCTCGAAGTTTTCCCACTTTGCTTCTCGAAGCATCTTTCTTATCTCTTCGCCTTCCTCATGGGTGAAGTAGGGTCCTTCGGCGATGAATTTCAGCAGACGATCTCTGGTACTCATGTTTTGCAAAGAGGGATCGGGTTTGCGTTCCTCTTCAGGCTTCTGTTCTTCGGATGTCGTGACTGCCATAACTTTCTCCTTTCACATTTGCACCTCCATTGTATCACAGGGCGAAACGAATGGCAACTCGCGCCTTGTTCGCATCTCCTCGCCGTGAGAGACCAGAACGCGGCAGTCATCCAACGCTTACAAAATTATTTCCCATAATGCAGGACTCTTTGCCCTTCGTATCGAATCAGTATTATAGTGAGCCGACCTCGTAGTGCATCTGCTGTATTTGTCGGCATTTCATGGAATGATTCGTCAACTCACATATAACCTCCAAGTTGACCACATAAGGTGACAATTATGAGCGATCAAACTCAAGGCTTTGGCGAGACCGCTAAATCGCTGGCGCGGAATCCGCTTGGTATTATTGCGCTCTTCATTGTGCTGGTATACGGATTCGCTTCGTTGGTCACTGCCTTCGCTGGCTCGTTTACCCCTGCTGAGAGACTTCCACTTATTTACTTTCTTATTTTGTTTCCCGTCCTTGTCCTTTGTATTTTCGCTTGGCTCGTAAGCAAACACAGCGGAAAACTGTTTGCGCCGAGCGATTTCAAAGATGAGGAGAATTACGTGAAGATGCAAATGTCTGTCGTTGCATCGCTTACCGCAGCAACTGCTAAAGGTGATGTTCCGGCATCTGAGGCTCAGTTGCATAAAATTGTTGAAGTCGTGCGAGCTGCTGGTCCGGCGACCTCGATCACTGTCGATAAATGGAGAAATCACGTTTTGTGGGTCGATGATCAACCGGAGAACAATACGTATGAGCGACAGGCATTCGAAAGTATGGGGCTACGCTTCACCTTAGCATTATCTACTGATGAAGCATTTACGAGGCTATCACAGACTAAATACGCGGCAATTATCTCCGATATGGGGCGTAACGAAGGTCTAAGAGAAGGATATGTGCTACTCGACCAACTGCGGAAAGAAGGTAACCAAACGCCACTATTCTTCTATGCATCTTCAAACGCTCCAGAACACAAGCAAGAAACGCGAGCGCATGGAGGGCAGGGATCTACCAACAATGTACAAGAGCTTTTTGAGATGGTTACAAGAGCGGTCATAAAGAGACAAGTCGAGTAATAGTAGCTAACTAAGCACTATGCCTGATGTTTACTCAAGACTATATTTTTATCGCTCAAGATATGATTGTGTATGCTTATGAAACCTCTGTGTTCACTTGAGAGACTATTTTTTCCATCACAACAATATATCAAGCCTCCACAACAGCCTCTCAAGCCGCCACAATGGTATATAAAGTTCCCACAAGAGCATCTCAAGTCTCCACAATACTCTATTTAGCGAGCAAGGAGGAATATCGGCACGCCACGACGTATC
>CAZPZP010000066.1:3743-10988 GCA_964591025.1 uncultured Chthonomonadaceae bacterium | reverse complement strand
AATGAATTTCTTGTGCAGGGGGTGTTTCGCCGTGCGTTTTTCGGACGCCATTACGCACATACTTATTTTTCTGCTTGCTCTGTTACGCCGAGAACGACACGCGCCGCCGGACTGAGGGCGTTCCATGTGGTCGGGCGCAAATACTTCTGCTGATCCAACTGTTGAGGCTGATGGCGGCGCGTGTAATAGCCATGCAGGGCGCGGCGCGGCTTGTCGGTATAGTTGACGGTTCCGCCATGCCAAGTATGCGAATTGAACACAACGACATCGCCCGCTTTGCCCAAAATCAGAACCTCGTCGGGGTGCGGTTGAGCCGGATCGGGCATATCGTCGGTGGGTGTACGCCCGTGCAAATGCGAACCCGGAACTGCTCGCGTCGCGCCATTCTGCGGCGTGAAATCATCAAGGAGCCAAATCGAGTTGCAGACCTGATAATCTCCCGGCGTCTCTAGTCGTCCCCAATCGGCATGAAGCCCCTGCAACCCCTTGCCCGGCTGTGCGGCGCGGCTGTTGAGAGACGAGAGTTTCAAGTCATGCTGTAGGACGTGCGCGAGTGCCGCCAAAACCTTCGGCTCCGTCAAAATCACATGGAAAACCGGGTCTTTGTTGATGAGGTCGGAAAGCCGATCTGCCCCCGCCTCCTGATGCACTTCGGTTCCGGCGTTCTCGCCCTCTTCGGCAAGCAGTTCCGCCTGACGCCGATTGATCGCCTCTACCTGCTCTTGCGTCAATACCCCTTTTAAGTGCAAAAAGCCCTGCTGATCCAGCGTCTGCTTCTCTTCGGCAGTTAAAGTCTCGTCGCGAACTCCTAATTCCGCCAATGCTTCGCGTATATTCATCTTTCCCCTTATAGGTCATTGGGTCATCGGGTGATTAGGTCATTGGGCAATTCAACAACCGTTTGCGTCATTTGCATTTTGAGTGCGAAGCACGGCACAGCGGAACGCCCATAGCGGAGGAATTTATTCCGCCGTCTCTCTATGGCAGAACGTCCTCCGTCTCAAGAATTTATTCTGCTGTATCTGCATTGCCCAACAACCCACCGACCCAATGACCTATTTGAAGTTCTGCGCCCAAGTTGCCAATGTTTCGTCGGCGGGAGCGGTTGCATCGGTTCTGATTTCGGGCAGGTGATCCAATGCCGTGTAGACCTCCCGTACCCAAGAGACTGCCGGAAATGTCTTGCCGACATTATAAAGATAGATAGGGCGCGGAGCCGCCAGCGTGAGTGCGGTACGGACATCACCGAAACGTCGCAATCCCGGCACGAAATTGTCTTCGGCGAGCAGAATGTCATCGTTGGTCAAGTCGATCTGTCCTGCATCGGCTATCACCGCGTCGGCGTTCGGGGCGGCAAGCATCGCATACAGTCCTGTGCTACCCTGCCCACAAAGGGTGACGGTTCGCACATCGCCCCGCGCACGCAGATACGCTGCCGCCGTGAGCAAATCCTGAACTCGCTCCTGCGCGTTGGTGCGATTATAGGTGCTGAAAAAGACGCCGAACGGAACTTTGCGGGACTCGGACGCTTTGGGATCGGCGCGTTCGCCGGTCAGGAACAGATCGAGAATCAGCACGGCTTGCTTTTTGGCGAGCAAAGTACGGACAAGACTGTTCGGTTTCCCATTTTCTAAATACGCCGATTTGCCGCTTGGATGCGTCAAGATTATAGCGGCATACGTTGGATTATTTAGCGGCAGAAAAAGCATTGCCGGAATGTTGTCGCCTTTGCCGCCGCGCCCGAAATGCACTGATTGAACTTTATAGCCCGCTTCCTCTGTCGTTTTTTGTGAATCGGTCACAATTTGCGCGGAAGTCGGCACTTGGATATTGAGCGTGTGCTGCCACATCGGCTGAAATGTCGCTTGGAACGCTTCGAGGGTTTTGGCGTCTCTGGGCTTACGGGTTTCGATGGCGTCCGTGCCGCTCTTCTGGAGGTCGGCGAACAGTTGATCCGCCGTTTTCGCATCTATCGGCAGCGGCTTGTTGTCAGGGAAAACGCGCAACTCTTCCGGCTTTTCCATCTGATACGCCGGTTCGCTCAGATTCCGGTCTGCGGGTTGCGCCATGAGTTTATAACCGAAGAACGACGCGACGGCTTCGCGACTCGTTTTGTTGATGTTGTGATTATAATCAAATCGTACGGCGCGGAAATTGCCCGGCTTGCCATAAAGTTCATAAATGCCGGCAATTGCAGGACCTTCCATTGTCAGCGTTGCTGCCGTCCAATCACCCGAAGCCCCTACGATGATCTGCGGCTTCGGGGCAAACAGTGCGGCGACCTCGACATTGGAAGCGTCCACGCGCAAACCCGGCGCGTTCTCGCAAAGGCAGCCGCCCTGCATCGTATGCGAGACCATGACACACGGCGCGACGGCAGCAAGGCGATCATCCAACGCCCCAAGCATCATGGTTTGGGTTCCGCCGCCCGATTCGCCCGTAATCGCGAGCCGCTTGGCATCAACATCGGACAGGCTGACCAGAAAATCCAAAGCGCGAGTGCTGTTCCATGTCTGCAAACCCATGAGACTGACCCCCCAAAGCCAATGCTGCGCTGTATCGAAAATTTTGCGATGATTGGGAAACTGACGGGTGTCATTATAGCCAACCATATCATACGTGAATGCGACATATCCTTGACGTGCGAACGTAATGGCACGCGCAGAGATCGAACCCAGTTCGGTGTTCGCCATGCGCCCGTTTTCCCAATGTCCGTGCGCGATAAGAACGGCGGGATGTTTGGCTTCGTTGGCGGGAGACAGGCGGTATTTTTCGTTCTTGAATGGGCGATAAAGGTTTCCAGCGAGATAAAATCCCGGATACGTCTGGAAGTAAACTTTTTCGATGCTATAGCCATCACGTTCGACCTTGTCGAACACTTTGGCTTGCAAGGGAGTGCGAACAGGGGAGGGGTACAGCCCCAAAGCGTTCTGGAGATGAAGACGCAGCACGGCACGGTGCGCCTCCCAATCGGCGAGCGTTGCAAATTTGGGGAATATACGAAGTGTGTCGAGCGTATGCGGCGGGATAACTGCTCGCATCTCTTTTGCAGGAAGTTGTGACGATTTGGGTGCAATTTCGGCAGCCATAAGCGCGTTTGGTGCGGATACCGCCCCAATCACACCGCCGAACGCACAGAGCAAAGACAGCCGGAGAGGACGCAGCATAAATTCGCAGCCTTTCAGAAAATTTGCCGTTTTCGGCAGGGTCTCCTTACTTTAGGACAAATTCGCCTCATTTGTCAAGAAAAAACAATGGAAAATCTAAAAACAGAAAGAATCCTGCGTTATAGACATCAACAAAGAAAAATGTCGGTGACAGCGAATTTTTCAGGAACATTTGCACGGCACACCGCCTCATATGCAAAATTGCAGAGGCAACGTGTGACATCGCTCATTGCAAGTTTTTTCGTGTGATTGTATCCTAAAAGAGATCGTAGGGGAACATTCTCCTTTGGTTATGACGCCAAACGTGATCGCGAAAATATAGTAGATAACAACAGTCACTTAGGAGATTACACTCATGTTTCAGACACGCTCGTTTGTACCAATCATTCTCGCTCTCTGCGGTTCTGCTTTGGCAACCGCACTCCCCGCCAACGCGGACATCATCACCACCAAGGCTGTTGCTGACGCCTCAGTTATGAGTTTTGACGAGGGGGCGAAGTACAATTTCGGAAGTGATCCTTTCTTGCTCGGTTACAACGATCATTTCTCTACAACGCACATTCTCTTGCAGTTTAAGATTGCAAAAAAACAAGCCTCTTCCATTCGTTCGGCTCGCTTGTGCCTGTGGAGTACAGGGTGGGTTGGCGACTTCGTGAATACTGCGCCGACATCTGTCTTTGCGTTGGCGACTCCTTGGCGGGAGAACGAAGTCAACTGGTACTATGCGACAAGCAGGATCGGTTGGGGAAATCCCGGCGGCGATGTGATCGGGAATGGCTCACAGCCCATCGCCTTTGCGACGAACACAGAAGGGATGAGGATTCCCAGCGGCGGTTCAGGCATGATAGAATGGGATGTAACGGAATTGGTACGTCTTTGGGCAAGCGGCAAACTGAAAAACAATGGACTGCGAATCGATGTCTCCGACGGCATCTTCCTGTTCGAATCGCGTGAATCGGTGTTCAGGGATTTGCGACCTACGCTGATTCTCGATATTGCAAAATAATTCCGAACGTGATTTTCATGCCTGTCCTTTCTGTATCGAGAGGACAGGCTGTTTTTCTTTTTCCTCTCTTGTGTTTGGCGTAACAGTTCAGGGTTGTTGGAGTAAACTGCCGTGTTTGGCTTCCTTGGCTTCTCATCGAACGAAAATATGCTATACTCTGAACGACGCACAAGGGAGAAAACGACGCGATGAGCGTTTTTGATAGCAAGCGTCTTCCGATCAGCACCTTTAAGCTGGATACAGATCGGATGCGAAGCGGCTGGTATTCTGACAAATATTTCCTCAATATCGTTTCGGTTTTGGCGGAACTGGCACAGCAAGGCTATCGCTTCGGCGGAGTCGCCCCCGACCTTTCCGATATCGGCACAGACTTGGCGAACATCTCCATCGGGGACATCGAAGTCGAGATGCAGTGGTTCACGCGCCGTAAACCATATACCGTCGTGGTCGGCGTAGACAAATCACTCGCCATGCTCCAGACCTGTACAGGCTATTACGGTTCCTCCGGCGATTGGGTAGACACGTTCGAGAAAACAGAAGTCCTTGCCGTTCATGATGGCGCAGTCGTCACTTATGGAGGCGATGCGCGGCGCGTTCAACCTGTCTTGAGAGTTCAAGGACGCTATCGCGATTTTGCCGCTTTAGAGACGCCGACGCTGGGAGCCTTGACTCGCGGAAGTCGCATCGCCACCAATGTTTACCACGTTTTGGACGCTGCCAACGGCAAAGACGTTCTGTTTTTTCCTGCCCGCTTCGATGCCCATGAAGTGCAAGCCTCTGATGGCTACGCCTATCATATCGCAGTGCAAGCCTCGAACCGCCGGACGGGGCGCAGTGCGGTTTCGCTTGTTTCCACCGATGAACAGGGCGACTGGTGGGGCGGAGGAGGAGGCGGAACCGTCGCGCACGCCGCAATCGCCTGCTTTCTGGGCGATACCGCCGAAACAATGATGGCGTTCGCCTCCGTGCTGCCCGCTTCCGTGCCGCGAATTGCTTTGGTGGATTTCGACAACGACTGTGTGGGAACGTCGCTGGCGGTTATGGAGCGAATGTTCAGCCGCTATATGACGCTCACGGATCAGGGGCAAGCCGATGAAGCCCGCAAGTTCGTCCTTTTCGGCGTGCGCCCCGATACGGGCGCGAATATGCGAGACGTGAGCGTGGCTCCGCTGGGCGATCCGAAATTAGATAACGGCGTCAATCCGCGTTTGTGTTTCGCGCTCCGAGCGGCGATAGATTCCGCCTTCGAGGCGTGGGATTTGCCCGCCAAATGGGTGGATATGGCTCGCGATTGGTGTCAGGCGGTCAAAATCACGGTCACAGGCGGATTCAACCCTGAACGGATTCGCACCTTCGAGGCGATGGGTGTCCCCGCCGATGTTTATGGCGTCGGTTCGTCACTGTTCTCGAATAGCTCCGCCGAAGGGACGAATACCGATTTTACGGCAGACATTGTGCGCGTCAAAATTCACGGTGAATGGTATCCTTTGGCAAAAATTGGGCGGCAAGCCTGCGACAATCCCGACTTGGAACCCGTGACACGACTGACAGACTGAGGAGAGAAATTGATGGCTCCTATTACAAAACCAACGGAAGCGATTAGAGTTGGGCGCAAGCCCCGCGAAGTTTTCTATCCGGTACGAGATGGCAAACCGATGGCAGAGACGGCATTACACCGCGAGATCATGATCTACTGCATTTGCGCCCTTGAAGCACATTATGCCGACGACCCGATGATTCATATCGCTGGGAACAATTTTCTGTACTATGTTCAGGGCAACCCGAAAAAGGCGGTTTCCCCTGATGTCTACGTCGTTTACGGAGTGCGTCACTCCCCGCGTGATACCTACAAAGTGTGGGACGAGAACGGGATTACGCCGGGCATCGTTTTTGAGTTCACTTCGAAGTCCACCAAAGACGACGATAATAACAAGAAATACCCGCTCTACGAGCAAGTTCTGAAAGTGGACGAGTATTTTCGTTATGACCCGACCGGCGATTATCTCAATCCGAGATTGCAGGGGTTTCGGTTGGAGCGCGGCATATATAAGCCCATTCCTTTGGAGAATGGCGACAGGATTTTCAGCCGTAACTTGGGGCTATACTTGGTAATGATCGGCGAGAATTTTCGGTTTTTTGATCCGCGATTGCAGGAATATCTGAAAACTCCGCAGGAGGGGTTCGACGAACTGAAACTGACAACTCAAGAACTCAACCAGACAACTCAGGTACTTGAGCAAACGAGTCAGATACTTGAGCAAGCAACCCAAGAACTTAATCAGACGGCTGATGAGCTGAAACAGACTGTGCAGGAACTTGAAGCGAAATCATCGGCATTGGAGACTGTTGAAGAAGAGAACGCTCGCTTGCGTGCCGAGTTGGAGCAATGGAAGCGGAGCGGGACGTGAGAATGATTTCAAGCGAAAATTCCGATAGAACAAATAGGGAGCGAGAATTCCGACGGATGGAGGACGGGCTGTTGAGTAAAGTGGCTGGAAAGAGAATGATCACACGGGCGGCACTGTTGCTGACCGCGATTGCAATGGCGGGGGCAACGGGCTGTCGAGGTTCGCTCTATAACGATAAACTTCAGATTCCGTTTGTGCCGTTTGGCATCGATCCCATGTTTCTGATTGTGGCGATCATCGTTTTCGGCGTATTGGGTCCGCTGGTAACCATTGTCGCACTGGTTCCGCTTTTCCGGTTCATTTTCCCGCCGAATTATAAAGTCGGTATTTCCGGTTTAACGATTGAACTCTGGGTTTCGCAACGCAAATTTCCCTCTTTTGCCTTTCCCGGCGGCTTGGTAGTTCCAGTGGCTCCCGACCTGAAAATGATCTTTGGGGCGGCAAAAATCGTGCGTGACTGGGGCGGCGGCAAAGCCCAATATGAAGCGAACAAAGCGGCTCCCTTACCACCGGGAGAAATCTTCGTTGGCTCCGGTTCGCGGTATCGGTTCTATGGCAAAACCATTCTGGCTGTCATTTTCGACGAACAGAAGCGCACCCATCCTGAATGGATTGCCTCGGCTCTAAAAAAAGCGGCGGCGCAAATGAACGATGGACACGGGGC
>CAZPZP010000066.1:0-3733 GCA_964591025.1 uncultured Chthonomonadaceae bacterium | reverse complement strand
GGACACGGGTCTTCATCGCTGATGATCCCCGATAGGACTGAAAATCTACTCGCACAACCAAGCTGGATCACGGAAGACCAACGGCGCGATACGGCGCGGGTAACCGCACGCTTGATGCTCGATGCGATTGCGGCGTGTCGCGGATCACACGTCAAAACCGTCAAAATTTGGGTGTCGGACCCGGCGAACGCAGAGATTTTTACCGAAGAGATGGATGCTTTTGTTGAGGAAGTCGAAGCGGGACAGCGCGGTATCCCTGCCGTCGCGCCGTTGGAGAGGAGTGCTTAATCCCTATGCAAATCCGAACCGCTTTCTTGCCGCAGCTTGCAGGTGATGTTTCCGAAGCCGTGTGCATTGTGATCGATGTTTTGAGGGCAACCTCCGTCATTGCGACGCTGTTCGAACGCGGTTGTCCGCGTGTCTACGTCGCTGGAACCCATGAGAAGGCGCAAACATTCGCCCGTGGCGAGGGTTATGTCTTGTGCGGCGAGTCGGGCGGGGTGAAAGTTGTCGGTTTCGATTATGGCAACTCGCCAACCGAGTTCGATGCTGAGGACTTCACGGATCGTCCCGTCGTCTTATCCACAACCAACGGAACCAAAGCCGCGCTCGCCATTGCCGATGCCAAAGCGGTCTATTTCGGGGCGGCTCTCAATTGTCACGCGGTGGCAGGTGCGGCATACGAGGCGGCAGAAGCCAGCGACTGCGATATAGTGATTGTCTGCTCCGGCACGGAGGGACGGTTCACGCTCGAAGACGCCACGGTTGCCGGAATATATGTGGAAGCCCTAAACGCACTCGGAACGGGTTGGAAAATACCGAAATTCTCCGACGATTCCATTGCTGCCCGCCGCTTGTGGGAGAAAGAGCCGAATCTGCTGCGGGGCTGGATGGAAGGCAACCACGCCCAAACGCTCGCCGACTTGGGTTTCGGTGCGGATTTGGGATTTTGTGCCGCTGTGGATACTCTCGCAAACGTCCCGACATTGACAACAGAAACAGGCGCGGCAGAAATTGCCGCGCCCGTCTTACTTGTTCGCTGATCTTCGGAAGGGATTATAGAATGGACTTCTGTTTCGTCATCGCTTTATAAAGGCTTACGACGAGCCAACCAAAGAACAAAATCACCGCAATCGTGATGGCAATACCCACCAGATTCATGACCAATCCGATGACAATCCGATAGATAATATACGCCGCTACCAAAGCGACAATCAGCATGACTGCGTTTTTCACCGCTCATCTCCTCGCTGCTCAGGCGGCACTAATACCGCGCTTTCTCAATAACCCTACGGAACAGGTGTGCAGTTCGTTTCAGTTGGTTCCGCTTCTTGCGTACAAAGTGAAAAAATTCACCGCCTAACACGTTACTCGAAAATCCGCGTGTTGAAGTTGCTGCTCGATATGGGGCGAGTGTTGGAACAATTGCCGCAGGAACAGCACTTCTTCAACTGTTTGCGGATCGATACGAACAAAGCGGTTGCGTCCCGGATGGAAAACCTGAACTTCGGCGTTCTCTATAGACAAGTACAGTGCATAGATACTGATCTCGCCTTTTTCCAGACGCTTTTGTACTTCGGGATAGGCACGCAGACGGTTCATCTGAATGACAGTGTTAATTTGCGCCAAATGATCGTGCGGTTTGTTTGCATCTCCCTCCAAAATAGGCGCACACTGGTACTGTTCGACACTCTGCTCGACATGGCGCAACCATTGTTTGAGGGGCGAATCTTCCGGCAAAGTCTGCGTCTTATTCGCGATTTTGAGGATCGCTTTCATCGCGCCGCAATCGGAGTGCCCACACACAATGATGTTTTTGATTCCCAACACGGTGATCGAATAATCAACGGCTGCCGCCACCGAAGTATCGGCGCATCCCGCCAAAATATCGGAATATGGAGGAATCAGATTGCCGATATTGCGAATAACGAAGAGATCGCCCGGCTCGGTATCGGTGACTAAATTCGGGGCAATGCGCGAATCGGCACAGGTGATAAAAAGTGCTTCGGGATTTTGCCCGTCTTGGACTAATTTTAAGAATGAGGGGCGCACTTCATTTGCCATATCTTCATGAAAACGAACAATGCCCTTGAAGATTTTTTCCACTCGTATCTCCTTGCAGATGGGATTTGCTTACAGTATCTAAAACGCTGAACTCACAAAGGATAGTTCCAAAATGAAGCCATACCATTGGGGAATTGTTTGTCCAGAAGTCAGCGGGCATCTTAATCCCATCACGACATTGGGGCGCGAACTCCAAAAACGCGGTCACCGTATCAGTGTACTGATAGTTCCAGATGGGCAAGCAAAAGTCGAATCGGCAGGATTGGATTACCTGCCAATTGGGGCAGAGCGTTTTCCTAAAGGAATCCGTGAACGCGATTTAGAGCAATTGGGGCGATTAAGCGGTCTCAAAGCGTTTCGTTTCACCATTCAACGCTTTTGTCAGGTCGCTGAAGTCACTTTGGACGATGCCCCAAAGCATATTCATGACAGTGAAATTGATGGCATGATTGTCGATCAGGTCTATCCGGCGGGAATCACCATTTGTGAACATCTCGGACTTCCTGCTGTCACTGTCTGCAACGCGATTGCCGCCATTTACGATCCTCGACAGCCGCCCGTGTTGACCGCATGGGCTTACCGTAACGACCCGCTCAGTCGTCTGCGTTATCGGGCGATGTATGCGGTGATGGATCGCTTGCTGGCTCCCGCCGTCGATCTCATCAATCGCTATCGCAAAGAATGGAATCTTTCCCCGTTGCCGCACCGAGAATTTCCTTACTCTTCTCTTGCCCAAATCACGCAGCAACCGGCGATTTTCGACTTTCCTCAGCGTAATCTCGCCCCGCATTTTCACTATACCGCTCCGTTTCATGATGAGCGAAGTGGAGATGCGACTGCCTTTCCCTATGAAAAATTGGATGGTCGCCCGTTGATATACGCCTCGCTGGGAACACTCCAAAACCGACTCGATCATATATTTTACGCCATCGCGCAAGCCTGTGAGGGTTTGGACGCGCAATTGGTGGTGTCGTTGGGAAATAAAAACCAAACGGTTTTTCCTCATCTGCCGGGCAGTCCGTTGATCGCTGCCTATGCGCCACAACTGGAACTGCTCAAGCGTGCGTCATTGGTGATCACTCATGCCGGACTCAATACTGTCTTGGAGACGCTTTCGCAAGGAGTGCCGATGGTCGCGATTCCGATTGCCAACGATCAGCCGGGAGTGGCAGCGCGTTTGGCATATCTTGGGGTAGGGGAGATGATTCCGCTCAAAAAAGTCACATCGGAACGATTACGCGCTTTGGTTCAGAAAGTGTCAGCCAATCCCGTCTATCGCGAACGGGCGCGTGCCGTTCAGACTGAGATGGCTAAGATCAACGGTGTTGTGCGTGCCGCCGATATCATCGAGCAAGCCCTGACGACCCAAAAGCCCGTTTTGAGATAGTCGGCTTTTGTCACGAAAATACCCCTTCTGCACGGTAGGCAGAAGGGGTATTTTTCCACAACCTAACTCACCTTACGCACAGCACTCTTAAAATGAGGTCGAAATTCCTCACTCGATGAGAGAGGTCTGCGTAAGGTGAGAACCTAACTCACCTTAGGGACTTTCAAAGATTAAACCGTTCCGTTCTTGCATGGTGCGTCCGGCAGGACGCTCGTCCGAAGGACACCGAGGCGGGTACTTTCAGTCTCGTCCTTACCCATAAGTTGGTGTCAGGTCTCGCTT
>CAZPZP010000065.1:8794-10989 GCA_964591025.1 uncultured Chthonomonadaceae bacterium | reverse complement strand
CTTTCGGGCGCACGATATAAAAATGCCCATTTTGGAGCGGAATATAGAGTTTGCCGTCGGCATAAGTTGGGGAAGCGTGCAGTTGGTCGGGACCGAGTTTGTATTCCCACAGCACTTTGCCTGTTTCTGCGTCCACACAGCAAAGTTGCCCTGTATTGATGACCTGATAAATCCGGTTGCCGACAATCACAGGCGAACTGGAAGTCGCATCCAGTCGGTTGCGCCACGCTTCCGCGCTGCGATCAAGCAATGGCACTCCTCCACCCTCTGGTGGTTTCGGCGTCGCATCGAGTTTGATCGCAGTCATGCGCCCTTTGTCGGATGAGTCGAGATTCTCTTCGGCGTGGATAGCCACCACTGCATTTTTGGTGAGAACTACGGTCGCATTCATGCCGCCCGCCGAGATAGGATAACGCCAGTAGGTTTCGCCGGTTCGCGCATTGGCACAAATCACGCTGCCGTCGCCGGTTCCTGCATAAAAAACGCGCTTGCCGTCTTTCCAAGAGAAAATCGGGCGCGAAAACGAGTTGTCTTTGGGAGCCACGCCGGGACTGCACGACCAGACAAGTTTGCCGTTTTTCTTGTCATAACCATAGAAGCGATCCATCGCCGCGCCTTCGCCGCCCCAATTGCTCGTCACATACCGCACGATAACCAAGTCCTGCTCGATAGTGGGACCGCCGGTGCGTCCGTTAGTAAAAGTCAGGCGTCCGAGGCTTTCCATCAGCGAATGTTGAAAGACGGGCTTGCCGTTCGCCGTGAAGCACGCGAAAACTCCTGCCGATGTATTGACGTAGACGTTACCAGTTTCTGGGTCAACGCAGGGACTTCCGATGGTATAACGGTCATAGGTAATATCGCTCAGGAAGTCGCTGAAGGCGTGTTCCCAGAGGAGTTTGCCCGTCGTGGCGTCGGTGCAGAACAAGACTTCCTGCAAATCGGCTCCGGCTCCGCGATACCCAAATGCGTAGAGGCGATTGCCCGCAATGACGGGCGTACCGCCGCCGGAAATCGCCATTGTCCAGAGGGCATCTTTGCCTTCAGGGGCGAGCTTTTCAAGAAGTCCTGTCTCTTGAGAAACTCCCGTGCCATTGGGACCGCGCCAGTCTAGCCAGCCGCGCACATCGGCGTTTGCCGCCAGCAGTGTGCCAATTCCCAAAAACGCGCCTAATCCCAGCGCGAGTGTCTTTTTTCCTAATGTCATTCGTCTCAATCCTTTTCGGTTTCCTCGTTGGAACTTTGGGGGCGATTTCCCCGCTTGATGCGGTACATGACATCCGTGCGAATGACATATTTGCGCCTTGCCGTCACGGGTGCGCCCTCATAGCCTTTGCCCTCACTGAATGCGATCTGTGTGTCGCACTCTTTCGGCGTGAAAAAGTCATAAATCGCCCAAATCCGGGAGCCATAAATCGGTTCGCTGTGCATTGTCCGTTTTCCTCCTGCACCGACCTGACGTAACTTCCGCGTTTAACTCACTCCTGCTAACTCCCTTATGTGCTTGTATCCTTCTCCCTCAAATTGAGGATTGAAACCACTAATCTGATAGGCAAGCACCATATCTTCATCGGGAACGCCACGATCATATAATTCCTGTGCAACGCTGTATTCGAGACCGTCCCAATAAAAGTAAATTTTATCCTGACGAATTTCGAGATGAGCAATACAATTATGCTGCCATCTCTTTTGATCGGTGCCGAAAACCATGATCAGATACTGGTCTCGTTCCTCATCGAAGACAGGTTGTACGCGATAATTGCCATGAGAGACAGGAATAGCGGCGTTGTCTAAGAAAATCTCTTTGATCAGGGCAACGTAGTGAGTTCGGGTATCCAAGTTTTGACCTCCTCATTCTCAATATCTATGATTAACAGGTTGAGTATCTCATCTTCCATAACGAACGTCGCCGGTTCGATATAAAAATAACTGTCATAGTCCTTCAGGGAAATCGCCAGATACAGCACACGTCCGGGTTTCCGTCTTCTCATCACGACCTGATACAAAATATACTGACCTATCGCTTGTTCCAACTCATGAATCGGTGAGCGACCTGAGAGCTTTTTGATCTCAACAGCGATTTTCATCTCGTTGCGTTCGGCAGAGAGAAATCGTTCCGCTCCTAAGTCCACCAACAACTGAGTATTCGCGACGGCAAGACGCAAAGGATCGTCAGTGATAGTCCAGCCGTCTTTGAT
>CAZPZP010000065.1:0-8694 GCA_964591025.1 uncultured Chthonomonadaceae bacterium | reverse complement strand
TATTCGCGACGGCAAGACGCAAAGGATCGTCAGTGATAGTCCAGCCGTCTTTGATTAGTGCGTTTCTCACTGAGTTGTGTATTGTGTCGCGGGCGGGCATAGAATCAACTCACTCCTGCCAACTGCTTTTCCTGCTCTTTTTCGTGCTGCTTCTTTTCCAGCCATTCTGCTTGACGGCGTTGATATTCCAGTAACTCCGGGCGAAACGCCTGAATCATGTCCTCATCAGGAACGCCGCGATCATAGAGTTCCTGCGCGATGCTGTAACCAACGCTGTCATGCTGAATAACAATTTTTTCGTCAACGAGGTCAATATGTGCGATGCAGTAGTGCCTCCAATCGTCGTTATGTATTCCGAAAACCACAATGAGATAGTGATCGCCGGTTTCGTCATAAACCGCTTGGAGTTTTAATTCGCGATTCGAGAAGGGCATCGAGATGTTCTCCTCATAAATCTCACGGATCAACTGTTTATGCCACTGTTTCTTATCCATTCTTCGACCTCCTCAGCATCTTCGTCCACAATGATGATATTGAGCGGATAAAATTCCATTACGGACAAGCCCGGTTCATTCTGGAAAAATCGCTGATATGATGAACGAGTTGTCGCAAGATAAACGATCCTCTCGAATTTTTCTTTATGCAGCACCGCTTGATATGTAATGTACTGCCCGACAGCTTGATGCATTTCGTAGACGGCAGAACGACCGGAATAATTTTTGATCTCAATTGCGAGATGTTCCATTCCGCGCTCTGCCCCGATCCACTGCTCCGCGCCTAAATCCACATAAACAGCAGTGTCCCCCGTCTCAAGACGGAGCGGATCATGAGTGATAGTCCAGCCGTCTTTGATCAGGGCATTGCGGACGGCGTCATGAATAAAGTCGCGGGCGGGCATAGGGCGTTATTTTCTCATGTCGAGACAGATCAGTTTGCCTTCGTGATTGCGGCAATAGAGCATTCCGTTCGCCAAAACCGGCTGTGTCCAACAGGTTCCATCCAAAACTTGGGCGCGAGCCAGTTCCGTATATTTCGCCGGTGTCGCTTGAGCAATGACCAGTTCCCCGCGTTCCGTCAGGGCGATCAGTTTGCCGTCCGCAACGATGACTCCGCCTTTGCCCATGCCGCGACTGCGCCAGCGTTCATTGCCTGTTCGTAGGTCAATACATTTCAGTGTGTTTTCGTCGTTGCCATAGAACGAACCACTATAGAGAACACTGGCATTGAAGTGATTCTTCATGTTCCGGTTTTCCCAGATGACTTTGGGGCTTGGCGTATGGGTATGAATCAAGACGCAGCCCTTGCCGTAGTTCGAAGACAGAAACACGTCACTGCCCGCGAAAATCGGGTCGGCGGCGTTGACATCATAGGAGGTTTCCCACGGATACTGCCACGCCACTCCACCGTTCGACGGACGCACCGCTACCGCGCCCTTCGCCGCAAAAATCACGACCAAACGCTCTTTGCCGAGAGTGTACGCCACAGGAGACGCATAGCCGGGAGTCGCAGATGCAGATTTCCAGATCACCTTGCCCGTCGCTTTATTAAGTGCAACACCCGCCGCATTGACGTTATAAATGATACTGCCGCCTTCGATAAGAGGCGAACCGGCGATTCCCCATGTGGGGATTTGTGCGCCGACGGAACGCCGCAGATCGTTCGCCCAGACCACTTTACCCTTTTCGGCATCGAAGCAGAACGCCTGCCCTTCCCGACTGATGGTATAAACTTTGCCGTTATCTATAATTGGTGTCGCTCTCGGACCGGAATAGTCGGCGGCGGGGCAGGGATAAGTATATCGCCATAGCGGTCTTCCCAATGCGGCATCGAAACAGAAGACGGTATCCTGATTGTTGACGTTACCCAAAGCATAGAGCTTGCCGCCCGCAACTGCCACCGACGAATAGCCTTCTCCGATGTTTGCCGACCAGATTTGCTTGGGACGCCCGCCGCTCCACTGCGTTGTCCAGCCAGTTTCGTTCGAGATGCCGTTGCGTTGCTGACCGCGCCACTGCGACCAGTCCGCCGCGTGTGCCAAACCGATGGCGAGAACGCTCAATACACCAATTGTTACCGTCAGAAGTCCGTTCTTCTGTTTCATGCCGAATCTCCATATCGAGAGGGTTGAGGTTACTTGCCTTTGATGTCGTAGCAGAACAGATTGTCCTGATCCGAAATGTAGAGTTTGCCGTTGGCAATCACTGGATGCGCCCACTTCTGCTTATCCGAGGGTTCCGGCTGCTCGAATTTGCTATGCTCAATATACTCTTTCGGGTTCGCTTCGATCAGGGCAATGGGACCGCGTTCGCTGCGGGCATAGATCATGCCGTCCGCCACCATGAGGGAGCCTTTGCCGAGGTCTTTGTTCGTCCACATCACTTCTCCTGTGTCGAATTTGATGCACGTCAATCCACGCTGTCGGTCATTGAAGCCATAAAGATAATCGCCGACAAGCACGACGCCGCCATGATGATTCATCATGTCTTTGGTGAAGTAGACCTCGCTTGCGTCGAAGGTATCGCCCGATTTCGTAAGTTTGGCGAGACCTCCACCCGTATTGTATCCCGACGCCGCAAACACCATATTCCCCTTGACAATGGGGGAAGAACAGTTCGCAACACGATTCGCGGGCTTGTCATATCGCCATAAAAACTTACCGTCCGACGCTCGAACGCCCACAACGCCCCCCGCCAAAAACTGCACATACTGCTTGACGCCGTCCACTGTTGCAGTGATTGCCGAAGAATAGTGTGCCGCGTCGCCTTCGGGAACCTGAGATTTCCATAAGGTGCTGCCCGTTGATTTCGCAAACGCTACGATTGTTGCGTCTTTGTTACCGGGCGTAACAATCACTTTTTCGCCGTCAACAAGAGGCGATTCGCTATAGCCCCACGTAGGAACTTGCCCGCCAAAGTCCTTCACCAAGTCTTGTTTCCAGACCTGTTTGCCATCAGACAGATTGAGGCAAACCATCATGCCGCCAACACCGAGCGCGTACAGTTTACTTCCGTCAATGGCAGGTGTGCCGCGAGGACCATAGCCGCCCTGTCCCGCATTGAGGCTTATCTCTTTGGCAATGGGGGTCGCCCATATCTCTTTGCCCGTAGTGGAGTCCAATGCCCAAACATATTCCTCGCCGCTCTTCAAGCCCATGCCGTAGACGCGCCCTTTAGAAACCGCAACGGTGGCATGATTTTCGCCGCGTCCTGTGGATTTCCAGAGCAGTTTCGGTCCGCCTTCGCCCCACTTTTTCAGCAGTCCTGTCTCCGGTGAAACCTTATCGCGGTTGATACCGTTCCATTGCGGCGAGTCGGCGGCGTACGCTCCGATTCCGCCCAAAAGAACAGTCAAACCGAGCGCGACAAACGCCGTTCCATAATTTCCACGTTGTCCGTATGCCATATCGCAAATGCTCCTTAAATCAAGTTTACCATTTTAACAGACGCAAATTGCCCTCTCATGGCAACAGGAAATCCTGCGGAGATGAAAAGAGCAACTTGTGTCAATGCAAACATTCCATTATCAACTACGGGTTTGGAGCGCAAGCCGTTGCGTCCAGAATACCGTTGTCTTGGGGCAAGCCGCAACCCTCGATACGGTTGACATACTGCCCGCCATTGGCTCCGATCCGGTATGCTTTCAACTTCTTCGGCGAAGGACCAATCGCGGAGAACTGGTTGACTTCCGGTGTCAAGGCAACAAAGTTTGTCTTGACATTTTTGCTGTGTCCATCGCCAAATGCGACATTCGCAGTCTCATTGTGGCGTCCCTGAATCACTTGTAGCTGAACTCGCGGGTCGTTCTGATAGCCGACATTGCCATCATAGAATAAGAACGACTCGGCAGGCAGGTTCAAACCGGCAAGCGAGCGCGGGGCAGCATTGGGAATAAATCCATTAACGAAAACCATGTTGTTGACCGAATAACTGGTAAACGGCGGCGTTCCCGTACAGGGCGCACCGAGAGCCTGCTGAGTCGACAACGCCTGTGTCTCGGACGGGCAGACCGTAATCTGATTGTTCTTCACATACGGTACAACCGCAAAATAGAACGAACTGACGCAGGTTCCGTTCATAATTGCCGAGAAAGGAAAGGTCTCGTCGTAATCTTGGGTGTACATCAGGGTCGCGGTGGCATATTGGCGCGTGTTGGAAAGGCAGGACGTTTGGCGTGCTTTTTCGCGTGCCTGTGCGAAAACCGGGAAAAGAATAGCGGCGAGAATCGCGATAATGGCGATCACAACGAGCAGTTCGATCAATGTGAAACCGCTTCGGGTTGGGCGTGCATGGGTGCTAATTTGAGTATCCTCCACTTGATAATGTGATAGGGCAGGTGTGTGCCGCATGGGGGGGTTGATACGACAACGGCGGCGTAAAATCCTCTTGAATTGTACCGTATGAGACGCCTATTTCGGGCAAAGGTTTCGATAGACTACCGTTACCAGCCCTGCGTGTTGGGTTCACCCTTGAACGGTCCAAGAATCTCCGGCGTGATCCAGCCGCCATAAAATCCGCCGGGTTGAGGCGTAACCCGCTCGTCTCCGACATAACAGGCGTCCATCTTGCCCGCATAAAAGGCGACGGCGTTCTTTATCGGCGCAAATTCTCCCGTCGGATCGGGATAGTACCAGCCCGCGTCTTCGGCGAGCCTGTCCCCAACTTTCACCGAGTAATAAAGGGCGCGTCCCTTCCATTCGCAGTAACTTGTGCCGACTTCGGAGACAAGAAATTCCTGCCGAATATCCTCCAATGGGATATAGTAGGTCGGCGGATGACTGGTTTCCAGAACGCGCCAGCCGCGTGTGGTATCGGCAATCGTCTCGCCGTTGAACTCAATGCGTATCCGTTTGCTGACGGGTTCGAGGCGCGGCGGGCGCGGATAGTCCCACACCGACTCCTGCCCTTCCTGCGGTTCTACTCGTGTCACTCTCATTGGTATTCCCTCCTTAACCTACAATACGAATGAAACCACGGCGAACACGGCGGACACGGAGAAAAAGAAGGGGAGAAAAAACGATACAAACCACAGGGAACACTGGGGGAATTTTGACAAGGATTTTTGCATTACCGCCGTGTTCGCCGTGTCCGCCGTGGTTCTTAATCGGTGCGAATATCGCGGAAATATTTGACGTGCGTGTCGAGAAAAAGCCGATTGCGCCCGCCCATGTGGACAGCGCGACCTTTGAGTTCGGCAGGGACGCTTGGGATGGTTTTTGGGAAATAGGGGTCAACGGCGAGTTCGGCTTCGGAGACACTTTCGGGTCGTCCGGCTTGTGGATTGTTGGCGATTTTGAGGTCTTCGACGGCTTGGAAGTCGGTTTTGCCCCAAAAATTGTCAAGCGGAATGGGGTCTTCGGCACGGTCGAAACGCCACAGCCAATAATGCGTTACAGGAGAATTGAGAGTGGTATCGAGTGTTTGTTTGACCTGTATGGCGTTCCCCATCGCGGAACCTGCCACGCTTGGACAGCTCCATATCGCGTAGTTTTTGACATAAGGCTGTAGGGTCAGAGATGCCCACGCGCCGCGAGGATCGGACGCAGGGAAGGAAGTCCACGGGCGATAGCCGCCGGGCAAAGATAACTTGAGGTCGCGGCGGTCTGGAAGGCGTTCGTCATAATCCTGTGCGTACATGGCAAACGCTGTTCCGATCTGTTTGAGATTGGAAGCACAAGAAGTTTGGCGTGCTTTTTCGCGTGCCTGTGCAAAAACAGGGAAAAGAATGGCGGCGAGAATCGCGATAATGGCGATCACAACGAGCAATTCGATGAGAGTAAAGGCGTTTCGAGTGTTTGACAAAAAAGATTTCATAATTTTGGATTTGGCTTCATCTCATAAGTTGGTATCGGCTGTGCGGCGCGATAGGCGTTGGGTTTGCGCGACAGATATTTGTTTTTGCGTTCGGCGTTGAGTGGGTCGGAGGCGAGATAAAGCCCGATTGCCTCTTCACGCCGTTTGTCTGCTCCGCGCCGAAGCCGCTGATAACAGAGCATCAATTGAAAATGGGCGGCACTGTTCTCCGGGTCAGCAGCAAGTGACTGCTCGAATCGGCGTGCCGCTTCTTCGAATTGCCCATTCCGAAAGAGTGCTGTTCCCAAGTCGAATTGCAATGCAGAGTCATCTGGGAAACGCTCTGCCAGCGGCGTCAACAGTCGGATCGCCTCTGTATACTCTGCTTGACGCAAAAAAACGGTGGCGAGTTCTGCTGTTGCGGCGGGATCGTTCGGAACTCGTTTTAATGCTTGCTCGAATTGGGCGCGAGCGTTCAATAAAAGCGGCTCCCTGAGATAGACGCGCCCCATGCCTAAATAGGGTTCGGGTCTGTCGGGCGCAAGCGACTGAGCAACGGCGAATGCCCGCTGTGCATTTGCGAGATCAGGGCGTTCGGTTGGCAACAGCAAGCCGTTCGCATAATCGGCAAAGCGGAGGGCTGTCGCAGTGCGTTCCGTGTCTTGCAATATCACGGCGGGTTTTGCGTTATCGAGCGAAAGGTTTGCTGTTGCCTCAGAAAGAACGGTTTCCGGTATCTCGAAATTGCGCCCTAATGCCCACCGTGCAAAGTCTTCGCGCAGATGACGATATTTCAGACGCGCTTGCACGCGGAAGGTTTCCATTGTTATTTTTGGAAGCGTCAGCGTATAGCGGACAACCTCACTGCCACCCGCAGGGATACGGCGCATGGAGGCGAGTGTCACCTGTTTGTCGAGTTCGTGATGGTTGAGCGGGTTAGCATCTTTGTCGAGTGGCACAGAGCGATACCGATGATCCCGATTTTGGAGCAGGGTTTTGCCCACCGTATCGCTGATTGTGACTTCGAGAACGGCGTCGCGCAAGTCGGTATAGCCCGACGGAAACGCATGACCGACGCCCCGATTTGTGACGACAATCTCAAGAATATACTTCTCTCCGGCACGGATCGGCGTCGGAGTGAGTGGCTTGTCGAGCGGGGCGATCCACTCTTGCGGCTGACTGTATTGTTTCTGGGCGCGGCGCAGCGAGAAAATATCGAGACCGATTCGTTCTTGCTTGAGAAAGAGTTCGATACGCTCGCGTTGTTCGTCATCGAAATTGAGTGCGGCAAGTGCGGTATTTGCTCCCACCGAAAGATGCGACGTATGCCCTGCAATTTTAGGGAAATGGCAGTCTTGGCAGACGCGGGCAGTTTGGGGCGAGAGGGCGGGCGTTCGGGCGGTTCTGCCGGACGCGGCTCCGGTCTGCCACTCGCCGAAGGTATCTGCCGTCCGCACCCATTGGTAGCCATTCTGTGCGACGTTGAAGCTTTGCCGATGGCAGCCCGCGCACAGTTCGGGCTGCGAAGCGAGATTGGTGCGTTTCAGAGCGAACTGGTGTGGGAGCGGGCGTACTCGCATCAAAAAATTATGAAGGCTGTGCTTTATTCCAGAGGTCGCTTCGGCATACGGGTAGGTTCCGCGCAAGGCGAAAGTAAGGCGTCCATTGCCCGAATTTGCGCTGTGAGTTGCGGCGTGACAGGAGAGACAATCGACTCCGTTGGTCGCGGCGTTGTTGGCATAAGGCAGAGGGACGAGGGTTTTTTCGGGGGCATGGCATCCGGCGCAGTATTGGGTATCGCCCTCGCTTTTGCGCTTGGCGAATCCGGCTTTGACGGGCAGATAGAACGGATCGGAGGCGGCGGAACTGTGCGCGGAGTGGAGCCATTCGGTATATTGCGCCGCATGGCAGCCGTTTCTGCCGCAGTATTCGGGCGTCTGCTGTTTCCAAGTTTGCGCGGCTTTGTCAATCGTGCCAGAGTTTGGGGCAAGGCGGGTTCCAGCAGGAAACAGCGGATTCTGTGCCTGTTGCGAATTGGTTGCGGTGAGGTCACGATAATAGGCTTCGGCGGGATAATCGAGCGTTCCGGCAGCAATGGCAACGCCGACGATACCAAGCAGCATCGTAGCGGCGAGTGCGGCGGTTTGCGGCGTGCGTCGGCGGAAATGCCGACAGAGCCACTTCACAGCGAAGTAAAGTGCCGCACCAAATCCGATGATAACGTGAATATTGCGAAGGATTGTCGCGTTTGCCGTGCTATTGCCGCGTATCGCTTCGACGAGCAGATACAGTCCTGTGAATGCCAGTGCAAGGAAGGCAAGCAGACGCCGTTTGTTAGGAACGCGGCGCAAATAAAACATCGAAGGAAGCAGAACAAGAACGCCGACTCCAACGTGTGCGAGTGTCATCATCGCCGCGCCGAAGTTCATGCTGTGTCGTGCCGGAAAGAACAGAACGAACGCGGTCAGAATGAGAATGCCATAGCCGAAACGCAACCCGCGTCCGACGGCTGGCTTCGGGAGTTCGCTCCGTTGTTCGGTTGGTTCTTGTGGTTCGGTCACACGTTTATATACGTTCGATTCAGGGTCACGACACGCAAAGAATTCGACACGCTACGAGCAATCTCCTTCCTGATTTCAACGCATTGGGTACAATGCAAGCGAAAGAAAAGCGAAAGAGCAAAGGAACAAATTGATGGAAGAAAAACCCGGAACATATCGCTTGCCCAACGGAAACTGGATGACGCCCTACGGTGAGCAGGGCGAAAGTGGCTTCGATATCGAGCAGTTGCGTGCTAATCTAAGGTTGACCCCAACTGAGCGCATGGAGAAAGCACAAAAGGCAATCCGTTTCTTTGAGGAGGTAAGACGTGCAGGAAAACGACATCGACTTTCGCGGAATACTC
>CAZPZP010000064.1:5710-11038 GCA_964591025.1 uncultured Chthonomonadaceae bacterium | reverse complement strand
AGTCCGCGAAGGCGGACTGGAAGATTTATTTTATCGCGAGTCCCTTACCTTCTGCTTCGAGAGCGGAGCAGTTAGCGGGGAGGCATTTTTGAGCGCAAATTCCGATGAGTGTGAACAGTTAACCGCGAACTGGCTCACTCGATTAGCGGCGTATATCAGGTACAATCGCGTGCAACTGATGCTTGCTCCGATCCATAAAGAAATGAGGCTAAAATGTCTGCAACCAGTGAAAAATCTCTCGACACAAAACCTGCACAACTCAAAAAACCTGAAAGCGAAAACGACTCCTGCGAAGTGAAAATAGCGCGAGGAGCCATCCCGCCACATAAGCGCGTCATATTTCATATCCAATTTGCCTCCAAAGATCGTATTGTCGAGGAAGATTGAGGATGCAGCGCAGAGAAAACCTTGCAGGAACCGAAGTGCAAACTCTCCTCACCCCCGCTATATGGGAGACGTATGTTGCTCTTGTAGGGCAGTCAGGAGAACACTCACTGGGCAGAGTATCCGACGTTTTCACGGAAACCTTTCAATCGCGGATTCTCCAACATATCGAAGGAGACATACTAAATACACCCGTGTTGTTAACGGATACTCTGCCCAACGACGAGGAAATTGTTGTTCTTGGTTGTGCCACATTCGACCTCGATAGTCCTAACTACGCAGAAATTCTCCTTAATACGCATTATCAGGAAGACCCCGCTGATCTTGTTCACACAATTTTGGAAGAAGTGATTCACATTCACCAATACTTTCGCGGAGATCTGTTCGATAACAGTTTGCCCTATGAACAACGTCCTCATGAGATCGAAGCCAAGCGAATAGCCGAAGAGATTGCTAATTTCCCCCGACCCGACGCCATTTTTAAATTGCTTCGATTGCGCCCGTAATTGAGTGAGGGGCTTGACGGAAGCATACGCGGCGTCTATACTAAACCCTCAACAAAATTTGTGCGAAATGAGGAGCGAGTATGGCACGCCGAGTTTGCGTGATTGGACTGGACTGCGCCGCCCCCGAATTGGTTTTTGAGAAATGGCGAGACGAACTGCCGAACCTGCGGCGCGTGATGGAGGCGGGCGTTTGGGGCGAACTGGAAAGCGTGACACCGCCGATCACAGTTCCGGCGTGGATGTGCATGATGACCGGCAAAGACCCCGGCACGCTTGGAATCTACGGCTTCCGCAACCGCCGCGATCACTCTTACGACGGACTGAATTTTGCCAGCAGCCGTTTGATCACGGAACCCACGCTTTGGGACATTCTCGCTCCGCACGGCAAGCAAACCGTCGCTCTCGGTGTGCCGCTGACCTATCCGCCCAAACCGCTGAATGGTATTCTTGTTTCCGATTTTCTCGCGCCCGATACCAATGCCGACTATACTTATCCGCCCGAACTCAAAGCCGAAATTGCAGCGACTGTCGGCGAGTATCTCTTCGATACCCGCGAATTTCGTACCGAAAACAAGGCGCAACTTTTGGACGATATTTACGCCATGACGCGCCAGCGGTTCGCCCTCGCCAAACACTTCTTGACAACCAAACCGCATGACTTTTTCATCATGGTAGAGATGGGACCTGACCGGATTCATCACGGATTTTGGCGTTTCTTCGATACGGAACACCCGAAATACGAAGCCGAAAATCCGTTCGAGAACGCCATTCACGATTATTATGTCATGCTCGACGGCTTAATTGGCGACCTGCTGACGGTATTGGACAGCGATACACGGCTGCTCATCGTCTCGGATCACGGGGCAAAGCGAATGGATGGCGGCTTGTGCTTCAACGATTGGCTGATTCGGGAGGGGTATCTCGTTCTCAAGGAGACGCCCGCTATGCCGACAAAATTCTCTCCCGCGCTGGTAGATTGGAACCGAACCAAAGCGTGGGGAGATGGCGGCTACTATGGCAGACTATTTCTCAATGTCGCCGGGCGCGAACCGCAGGGCATCGTCGCTGAGTCGGAAGTCGAATTACTGAAAGCGGAACTCACGGCAAAGTTAGAAGCCCTGACCGATGAGAACGGCAAGCCGCTCGGCAATAAAGTTTTTCGCCCTGAGCAGATTTATGCCGCGTGCCGCAATGTGCCGCCGGATTTGATTGTCTATTTCGGAGATTTGCACTGGCGATCCGTTGGCACAGTCGGCAACGCTTCGATATGGACACACGAAAACGATACGGGTCCCGACGACGCCAACCACGCGCAACACGGCATTTTTCTTATGGCGGAAATGGCGGCGATCCGTTCCGGGGCGAAAAATCCCATCGAAGCGAATTATCGCGCTGGCTTGTCGCTCTTAGATGTGGCTCCGACGATTTTGAGCGCGTTCGATCTTGCGCCGCCTTCGGGCATGGGCAGAAATACAATCGCCGCGCCTAACCCCGTTCGCTCCGACATGGTTTATACGCAGGACGAAGAGGCGGAACTGGCGCGTCGCTTGGAAGATTTGGGCTATTTGTAGGTGATTGGGTGATTGGGTTCGGGTACAGAAACGTACCCGCCTAAAAAACACGTCCGCTATTTGCGTAAATGCTCTGTCGTTCGGGTACAGAAACGTACCCGCCTAAAAAACAGACGTCCTGCGGACGCACACCATAAGGTTATCGCACTCTCTTGCAACGATCTGCGGCGAGGAGACTTTTCAGGAGGCGATCTACTCACAACGGGGGATTTTCGTCCGTAGGACGACTGTACTTCAGGCGGGTACGTTTCTGTACCCGCAATGGGATTGTCCTAAAACCTAACGCCCCAACGACCTATTTTCGGTATACTCTCTTTATGGAACTGCTCGTTTTAGGAAGCGGCACGTCGCACGGTGTCCCAATGATCGGCTGTGAGTGCGTTGTCTGCCTCTCGGATAACCCCAAAAATCGCCGATTTCGCCCTTCGATTGTCGTCCGCAGCGATCATCATACCATCCTGATCGATACTACGCCGGAAATGCGCTTGCAGGCGTTGGCGTTTGGAGTCAATCGGGTGGATTCGGTTCTGTTTACTCATACTCACGCGGATCACATTTTTGGGTTGGATGACCTGCGGCGGTTCAATGAACTGAGCGGGCAGGAGATTCCGGTCTATGGCGATGCCGCGACGCTTGCCGATATTCGCCGCATTTACAATTATATTTTCAGGGAGACGCAGGAGGGCGGGGGCAAGCCGCGTATCACCTTGCATGAAGTTGAGGCAGAATTTGAGATGTTCGGGCTTCGGGTGCAGGCGTTTTATGTCATGCACGGCAATCTGCCCGTTCTCGCCTATCGCTTCGACTCGCCAATGGGCAGTCTGGCATACGTGACAGATACGAATTTTATTCCCGACGAAGCAATGGACAAACTCCATAATCTCGACGTATTGTTGCTCGATTGTGTGCGCCCCGAACCACACGCCACGCATTTCGGTTTGCAACAGGCTCTCGATGTCATTGCCGTACTTCAACCGAAACAGACTTTTTTGACACACTTATCGCACCATTTCGATCACGACGCGACGAACGCCCAACTGCCTCCGAACGTCGCCCTCGCCTATGATGGGCTGACCCTTGCGCTCTAAGTTTCCGTTTGACGTTCCACTTCTTGCGATTTGAGACTTGACATACCGGATACTGAAAGTATCCGACAACAAAGGACAAACGTCTTTCAGACGCCCAAGGCATCCCAGCAGGAAGGAATCCGCGTCTGAAAGACGCTTGTTTTTTCCTGACGGGGGTTTTCAACCCCCGGTGTGCAAGATGAGTAATGAATCAAGGCTTGACGCAAAATACGGAGTGTGATATACTGCACTCTACGTGGAAACCTCCCGATGCTGTTGGGATTTCGCCTAATTCTACATTACGTCACATCGTTCCGCTTTGGGAAAGAGACAGCCGATGGGCAGCAACGCCAATGTTTATCTGGAGCGTGGCATCGCCTTCAAAATAGAAGGACGCTACGAAGAAGCCCTCTCCGAACTTCGAGTGCTATTAAGCGAAGACCCGAATTCTAGCGATGGTCACTATCAAATGGGGCTTGTCTATGGATTTACGGGGATGTTCGACGAGTCACTGGAAGAACTCAAGCACGCCGCTATTCTTGCGCCGCAGCGCGTCGATGTGCGCTACGACCTTGCCATGACCTATACTATGCTTGGCGAGTATGAAATGGCGAAACCTGAGTTCGAGGAAGTGCTGCGGCGCGATCCGACGCACGACAAAGCCCTCAAGCAGCTCGCGTTTATAGACACGCCTGTATAGCGCATGACTTCTCTCAATCCATCATCGCCCGTCCCTGATGCCGTTTCTGCTTCTGTCGCCCTGCCGCGACACTTTTCCTTTCCGTTTTGGCTGGCTCCGCTTCTCTATTTTCTGCTGTCTTGTATTTTCTTGTGGCGTTCGAGCGTCGGGGGCGAAGTCTTTTTGCCCGCCGATCTCCTCAAGCACGTCGCGCCCTATAACTCCGGTGTTTCATCCGATTCCCTGCCGCCTTGGAATCCGTTGCGCTGGGACGGAATCGCCCAATTCTATCCGTGGCGATTGTATGCGTCTAATACGATTCATGACGGAATCATTCCTCTATGGAATCCTTATCAATTTTGCGGAACCCCTTTTGTGGCGAACAGTCAGTCTGCCGTACTGTATCCGGGCAATGTGCTTTTTTATCTGCTGCCGGTGGCGCGTGCGTTTCATTGGAGCGCGGTGTTGCATCTGACGTTGGCGGGCTGGTTCACGTTTCTGCTTCTCACGCATCTCAAGCGGCATCCCGTTGCAGCGTTCTTCGGCGGCTTGATCTTTGCATTTTCGGCGTGGCAGATTCAGTGGCTTCAACTGCCGACATTTTTGGCGACTTCGTGCTGGCTGCCGCTCATTTTGCGCCAAACTCACCTTCTACTGAGCGACAAAAAGCCGATGGCGCGGTTTCCGTTGTTATCGCTTGCGGTTGGCATGATGCTTCTTGCCGGACACCTGCAAATCGCGTTCTATTGTCTGCTTGCCGCAATTTTGTTCGCTCTGTTTCTGCTTGCTGTGCCAAACGACGATATACCAAAAACAAGCAAATTGGGGCGTGCGGCGGCGTGTGGATTTGCGCTGATTGTCGGAGCGATGTTCGCCCTGCCGCAGATATTGCCCGCGCTGGAGTTGTCGCGAGTGTCGCATCGTGCGGGGAAGCCAAGCATCGAGGGCTATAGTGCCTATTCGGAATACGCTCTGCCGCCCGCAGGTCTGCTCACGCTGTTTCTGCCGAATTTCTACGGCAACGATTACGACGCCAATAACGCCTATTGGGGCTTCTACACCAAAAATCTTTCCGACGACGTACAAATCGCCATTCGCCATAACGCGGCAGAAACGGCGAA
>CAZPZP010000064.1:0-5610 GCA_964591025.1 uncultured Chthonomonadaceae bacterium | reverse complement strand
TGTGGGCGTTATCAGCGGCGGTTTTGGCGGGATATGGCTTGCACCGTTTGATTGTCGCTCCGCCGACAAAACGAGAATTGCAGATTGGGTTTGGCAGTGTGATTTTGGTGTTTGCGATTTGTTTGAGTTTGGCAGCAAGACGCTTGCAAGCCCCGCCGCAGGGAATGCCGATCCCGATTTTAGGCGAAGTGTTAGGGCGAATCGGATTGGACGCGGCACGGACAGGCATTGTGCTTGTCGCGGCGATTTTGCTCCTCACACGGAAACAATTTCGAGAGAAAAACGCGCTGGTTCCCGCTTATGGCTTCGGTATTCTCATTCTGCTTGAGTTGTTTTCAGTGGGGATTCCGGTCAATCCAACGGCGAAAATCGAAGCGGTTTATCCTCAAACGCCGGGCATCAAATACCTGATTGAGAGGACGGAGCATGAACGTATCGCTCCGATCAATCAGGGTTGGAGCCTCTATAAGTCGCCTCCTGCTGTATTGCCCCCGAACGCCGGAATGGTCTACGGTTTGCGCGATGTGCAGGGCTACGACTCACTTCTGACGCGCCAATATAAAGAGTTTGCGAACAAATCCGCGCTTCCCAATCGAATGGGTGTCACGGATGCGAGTCCGGCGGAAGTCGGCAATATGGTGTTTTTTCAGAATCCGTCCAGTTCCTTTTTGAGTTCTACGGGCGCGAAATTCGTTGTCATGCGGGCGGATGCGAGCAGTGCGCTGGCTCCCTTCGGGGAACAGATCGCAAATAGCGATACGGCGATGACGATTTATGCCCTGCCGCCAACACAAAGACGAGTGCAACTGCTCACCAATCAAGAACAGAGGAAACCCAATCGTTTGGAATGGAAAGAGGATTCGCCTAATCGCATTGTGCTGAATGTGGACAATTACACGTCGGATACGCGCTTGGTTCTCGCGGATCAATGGTATCCCGGCTGGAAGGCGTTCGTTGACGGCAAGGAAGTGCCTATCGAGCGTGATGAGGCGACGGGTATCTTTCGACAAGTCGCCGTTCCTCTGGGGCAGCATACCGTGACGTTTCGCTATCTACCGACTGCCTTTAGATTGGGGTTTTATTTGGCGTGTATTGCGGCGTTGGTCTGTGTGGCGGGCGCGATGGCGGCGCGTCGTCGTCTGCATTGAGAGTAAACTGTTATGCTGGAAATCGCGGATATTGTTATTGTCGGCGGCGGAATAGTCGGGACACTTCTCGCTTATGAGCTGTCACTGCGTTCGGTGCGTGTGGTTCTCTTGGAGGCGAACGCACTTGCGAGCGGAACGTCGGGCAGTGCGTTCGCGTGGATCAATGCTTCGAGCAAAGACGACGACGAGGTCTATCATCGGTTCAACGCGGAGGCTTTGGGGCGATGGCGTACTCTGCGCGAACGTGATAGCAAACTGCCGGGCATTTATGGCGGTGGGGCGTTAAGTTGGACACAAAACGACCCGATACGACGCGACGCTCTCCGCAAAAAAGCCAACCGCCTCGCCTCATGGGGTTATCCTGTTGTCTCCGTTAATGGCTTGGAAATTTCCGCTCTCGAACCCGCTCTCGACGCGGGGCAGAAACCGGAGACAGAGGGAATTTTCTTTCCGTCCGAGTTATGGATTGAAACGGGGCGCGTGATTCGGTATCTGGCGGAACAGGCTCGCAAACGTGCCGCTGAAATTTGCGAAGATACGCCTTTCCTCGGAATCACACTTGACAGTGCGGGGCGTGTGTCGCAAGTTCGGACAGCAAAAGGCAATATCTCGACTCGCAATCTCATTCTTGCCGCAGGAAATGCCACACCGTCGCTGTTGGATTTTCTGCCGCCTCTCTCCGTGCAAATCAAGCAGAGGGTTCCTCTTGTATTTGCTCCCGGAATTTTATTGGAACTCTCGCCCTCCGAGCATCTGCCCAAAATTGACCGCGTTTTGTGTCCCGATTCGGAAATGGGATTACGTTTGCGCTCAACTCCCAATGGCGGCTTACTTCTCGGCGCAGACAGTCTCGATGCGCGTCTGAAATCGGAACCTGTTGCGGCGGTTCTAGGTGATGCCGAAGAGATACTGCTAAGTCACGCGGCACGATATTTTCCGACTTTGGAGGATGTAGACCTGCGGGGCAAAGGAACGGTGCGACTCTGTGAGCGAGTGATGCCCGCCGATGCAATGCCGATTGTCGGGCGATTGCCAGATGTCGAGGGGATCACTGTCGCCGTCACGCACAGCGGAATCACGCTTGCGCCCCTCATTGCCGCCCTGCTCGCCGAAGAGATGCTGACGAGCAAACTCCCCGCCGCCCTGCGCCCCTATGCGCCAAGCCGTTTTTCGCGCTAATCTCCTCCCTTATTGGCAAACATCCTGCTTGACTTTTCAGCCTGTGATCGTTACAATAAAAATAGTATTCTCTTGGAGGAAAGATAATGGTAACCGCACAAGTTTATGAAGGCACTTGGGAAGAGTTAGCGCAACACCGTGACGATTATGGCGATCATCGTTTGATGTTGATGGTTTTGCCCAACGACGCACAACACCCTGCCGAAAGCGAGGCTCAACAGAAGCCTGCTCCGCGCCCGCGCTTTGGCAGTGGCAAGGGGATATTTCACATGGCTCCTGACTTTGACGCGCCTCTTGAAGATTTCAAGGAGTACATGGAGTGAATTTGTTATCCGATACCCATACTTTTCTTTGGTTTACTGGAGGCAACAGCCAACTCAGCTCAACTGCACGCCGATTGATCGAAGACCCTCAGAACAGAAATTGGCTCAGTATTGCAAGCATCTGGGAGATGGCAATCAAATTCAGCAATGGCAAACTGGCGCAGCTCCAATCAGATAAGCCCTTTGCTCAACATATCACTGATTTGCTGACAGACAATGCTTTTCAAGTCCTGTCTATTAGACAGGCTCACGTCACTCATGTTGTGACGCTGCCCTTTCACCATCGCGATCCTTTTGATCGCCTCCTTGTGGCGCAAAGTTACCTCGAAAATTTCCCGATTATCAGTGCCGATACTGCGCTTGACGCTTATCCTATCCAACGCCTCTGGTAAATCGAAATAAGGGAAACGCTCCCGAAGTCAAAGGCGTAAGGAAATACACAGCAGAAGGGAAGCCAAGCGTGTGAGCGTTATCGCCTATTTGGGATTGGGATCGAGTTTGGGAGACCGCGAAGCCCATCTGCGTCAGGCATTGGCGCGGCTTGCAAACCCGAACGTCACGATTACGCAGGTCTCGTCGGTTTATGAGTCGCCGCATTTGGGACTCAAGGCGGGCGATGCAGAGAAATATCCGCCGCATTATAACGCTGTCGCCCAACTGGAAACGTCTCTCTCAGCGAATGAACTTTTGGCGCATCTTCAAGCCGTCGAAGAGTTGGGGCAGCGTCAGCGTACCGAGACTTGGGGAGCGCGAACAATAGATATTGACATTTTGCTTTATGGCGACAGCGTTGTGCAGAATGAAAATTTGACCCTGCCGCATCCGGGACTGAAGAAACGGGCATTTGTCGTGTTGCCGCTTGCGGAACTCGCGCCCGACTTGACCCTGCCGGACGGAACTCGAATCGCCGATACAATAACGGCGTCCGCCATTCGGAGCCAAACGATTTTTCGCCGCGATGAGATTGACTTGAACCAGTAATTTTGAGGAGAAAGGGTGACCATGCAACAGTTTTTTTATGAAGCCGTCGCCCCGGACGGGCAGACCATTGTCGGCAAAGTCGAAGCGATAGATGCCGCAGAGGTTCAGCGAACCCTCGTTCATCAAGGGTATCGCCCGCAATCCATCGCGCCGACGCAAGCCCTTCCAGCCCTCACCACATCAAGTATGGCGATTGCTGTTGCGCCGCCCGTTTCCGTCATGCCGTCGGTCATGACTCAATCTGCTGTCACGGTTCCGCGCACTGCCCCGAACAATATCACGCTCGCCGGAAATGCCGCACGCACGCAGTCACGCTCTCGCTCTTCTTCGTCTCAGACCGCTTCCAAGAATGCAACTCCAATCGGGTCTTCGCTTGGCGGCGTCAAAAATAGCGAATTGATGAACTTTTTTCAGCAGTTCGCGGCGTTGGTCAAAAGCGGCATGACGGTTTATGCGGCACTGGACAATTTAGCAGGGCGCAACGCCAATAAAAATTTAGCGCAAACCCTGCGCGAAATGGCGGAAGCGGCTCGGCAGGGCAGTTCGATCTCCGAAGTGATGGCGCACTATCCGCGTATCTACGAAAGTCATATTGTCGGCATGATTCGGGCGGGCGAACTCGGCGGCTTTCTGGATATTGTTTTGGGCGAAATCGCCCTCAATTATGAACAGAACGTCGCACTCTATAAAGGCTCATGGATGCCGAAATCGCTGGCACTCCAAGCCTATTTCATGGTTCCGATTGTTCAGCCGTTTTTTGGGTCACTATTCAGCAGTATGGATTTTGCGGCGAACATGGCGTTGTATGTGAAATTGGTACTGTTCCGCAATATGCCGATTGCCGCCTTGGTTCTGCTTGCGGTGATTGTGGTAGGTCGCTCGGTTCAACTGCCGCGCTATCGGGAATGGCGCGATACCATGGCGTTGAAACTGCCGCCCTTCGGAGAGTTGCAGCGTCAGGCGTCGCTGTCTGCCTTTGTAAGAATGCTGCGAAAACTCTATCATGCGGGCGTCTCCCCGGTGTTTGCATGGGAAGCCGCGATGAACACCGCCAGCAACACTGTTATTCGCGCAAAATTGGGCAATGCCTATGCCATCATGCAGAATGGCGGCTCGTTGGGTGATGCGTTTACAGCGACGGGACTATTCGACAATGGGATAGAGCAGACAGTTATTACGGGGCAGATGTCGGGGCAGGTCGTCGAATCGTTGGATCAGGCGGCGCAGTTCTATCAGGACAAAGTTGAAGAATATGCCGAAAAATCCCGCAAGGCAATGAAACGACTCGGCGTCATGGCGATGCTTGTTTTCGGCGGAATCGCCATGCTGATCATGGCGAAAACCTATTTCAGCGGAATGTTCGGATTTGTCGAAAGAATGTTTCCCGAAGTGTATGGCGGCGAATAGAGAGGAGAGTAACAATGGCAGCAGGTACAGTCGAAGAACGCTTGAGTGCGATGGAAACGGAACTTCAAGAATTAAAGCAGCAAATCCGTGATAATGGCAGTGAGGAAATCAGCATTGTCCCATGGTGGGAGCAACGGTTCGGCGCGTTTGCTGGGAGCAAAGAATACGAAGAAGCAGAACGGGCAGGGCGCGAATACCGCGAGTCTCAACGAGATTATGATGCAGAAAGCGACGAAACCCCATGATGCACCTCATGGATACGGATCATATCTCGCTGGTAGATCGCGGTAATACTGCGGGACAGAATATCAAGCAGCGTTTAGCCAATATTCCGCCCGACGACGTTGCGGTAAGCATTATCAGTTATGAGGAACAGATACGCGGTTGGACTTCTGTGATTGCTCAGGCGAGAACTGTTGAGCGACAATTGCCTTTCTATAGCGAATTGGAACGAGTATTGCGATTCTACTGTATCACGCCTCTGCTTCAATTCGATGCGCGTGCGGCGAGAGAGTTTGTGCATTTACGGCAAGCAGGGGTTCGAATTGGAACAATGGACTTGAAAATTGCAT
>CAZPZP010000063.1:6092-11224 GCA_964591025.1 uncultured Chthonomonadaceae bacterium | reverse complement strand
CTGCTGTCTCCGTCAGGCGGTCAGGATCGATGTCGCAAACGGCGGCGAGCTTAATCCCAAACTGTGCCGCCCATGCCGCGATATGGATATTTCCTGTCGGACCACAGCCGACGATTGCAATGGAAAGGTCGGGCATTTATTCGGTGTCCATGAGAATTTTCAGGGCGTCCATATGATGATTACACTCGTGAGCCACCAATTGGCGAAGCGAAATACCGGTGATGCCGCCGTCCTTTGCGGGGGCAGCGATGGCGGCGACTGCTTGCGCGGCGGTCATCTCTTCGTTCTCGACAGCAAGGGTCAGGCGTGCGGCTTCGACGTCCGAAACAGCAGTTGCATAGCCGTTGAAGTTGAGAAATGTGAGCAGGGAGATCAGGGCGGTGCGGCGGTTTCCTTCCTCGAACGGCTTTTGCAGCAAGAGTCGCTCGAACATCGGCGAGGCGTGGTCGAGAATATCCTCGGCATCGCCATAACGGTATTGTCCCGCCATACACGCTTCCAGAATCATATAATCGTAAGGGTTGGCTTCGCCGGTCACTGTGGTATTGATCCAGACAAAGTCATGAGTGGAAAGATAACTGTATTGGCGTGCGGCGTCAGTCTGTATCGGCAATGGAATATCGCTCCCTGTGTCGGAAAATCGAATCGTGGATAGTTTATCGCAAGCGTCCTGCGGATGTATTGCCGTTGAGTTGAGCGTTGACATCATCGGCGGGACGCAAGAAGTCGGTGGAGACGCGCTCGGAGATATAGCCTCTGTCAACGACCAGCGTAAACAGTCGCCCCAACAGTTTCTCGGTGGCGCGGTCTTCGATTACAACGCGCCGGAATGGTCTGAGATAGTCGTTGAGCGCGGAAAAATCTACTGGTTCCTCGTTGATTTCGTCACGGAGTGGATCGAGTTTAAGGGCGCGAGTGGCAGCGTTGGCGATTGCCGTGGCAAATTTGGTATTGCGGGCGCGAAGTGCGGCAATATGGGCGCGAACCGGTTCCGCTCCTTCTTCGACAATGTCCTCGTCTTTGGTGACTCGCGCATAGGAGCCGGTCACAATCCCGACGGCTTGAGGATCGGAATAGGGAGCGACTCCTACACTTCCTCTGCGTCCATAAGCCGCGCCCACTGAGAATTTGTCCCTGAATGGGCTGAGCGGGTGGGAGGTTTTCACGGGGCGAATATTGATAACATAAGCCTCATAGGGCGAGGTAGGCATAACGAAACTGACGACCCCGCGAGCGACTACGTCGCCGCCATCGGAGAAAAACAAAAATTCGACGGGCGCGGCGGTTTTGACCCGTTGCGGCATCCGTATCCAAGCGGCGTCGGTATAGACCCTGCTGACAATGCCCACTTGGTCGGTTGTCGGATAAGTTTCGATGCGACTGTCGCGCAGACTTTGGCTGTGCGCGGTTCCTACTGAGAGGGCGAGCAGTCCGAGAGTGGCAAAAATATGTTTATTGCGTGGCATGGCGTTGTTCCTTCTGTCCGACCTTTGCGCGTTTGTTTCCTGAAAATAGATGTCAATAATGTAATCGTACCCAAAATAGGAATGATGTGTCAAATTTTCCACGTGAACATTTCTATTCTGCTCTATTCTGCAAGCAATATTGCAAGAAGTCTGCGCTGTTCCGTTAAGAGCGTGCGATGTGACTCAAGCAGTTCGGCGTGCTGTTCCGACAATCGCTCCACAATGGTAAGAAGGGTTTCATAGCGGCGAAGAAGTTGTTGCCCCTCGATATTTTGACGGCGTCTCAAGCGGTTTGCAATCAAAGGTACACGGTTGAGACGCATACGATTGATGGTAAAGGTGCCTATGTCTGTAAGAGGAAAAAGTGAGCCGTTAGCGAGTTCCAGAAAGTGCGTCTCTATGGTTTCGGCACGTGGATTCCAAAGCATAGGATCGTTTAGTTTCGCCTGATAGTCCGATTTATATTGATTGCATCGCGGACAACAATAAAGCAAGTTATCAAGAGTGTCCGCGCCGTCTTTGGATTGCGGAAGGAAGTGATCAAGAGTGAGTTCTCCTGCGGAATCTATCTCCGTTACCCCACAATATTCGCACGCAAAGTTTGCACACTGCCGAACTTGTCGCCGCATTTCCGCAGAGATGCTCATACGAGTTGCGCCGTCTTCGTCTGTTCCAAGCGGCGTGACAGCAAGGCTACTTCGCGTTTGAGTTTTGTATTTTCAACAGTGAGAGTTTGTATCTGCTGAGTTACCGTTTGTATTTGTACCAGAGCCATATCTATCTTCTCCTCCATTATTGAGGAAGACAAAGGCGCATTTGCCGTAAGCATTGTGTCCTCTTCGGCGTCTTGTTGAGCGTACCACGCTTCCAAAATGACATTTTCCTTCGCTGACAATACAATACCGCGTGTGGCTCTGTCATGAAGCACTCGGGGCGATAGATTTTCGGTCATACGGTTCTTCCTTACCCTTTCCCTTCGCCCGTGAGGAGTTCACGGGCGATAGTGTCGGCGCTGGCAGCAGCCAACGAAGTTGATATTGTAGATTCTACCCCAAGCGGGGCAGATGCATAGTGGATCAGTGGTGCAATGATGGCTTCGATGCTGCCTGAGAGCAGACGCTTTTCGGGAGTTGCGGGACAATCGAGAACGCCAAGTAACGGAAAGAGTTCGCTTGCCCAGTTATAGCGATTGTTTCTACCTGTATCGCCGCAAAGAATAAGATGTTCGCGAGCGCGAGTCATGGCAACATATAGGAGACGTTCGTATTCCTTTTTGTCGGCGTCCTGTCGCTGCTTGACGATGGCTTTATAGGTCAAATTGGCGTCACCGCCTAACCGTGTTCCAATGGCAAGATGTTTCGGGTCGCAAACGAATGTACTCTTTTCCTCGAAAATCAGCATACGAGACAGGTCACCGAGAACGACAACAGGGAATTCCAAGCCTTTGGCATTATGAATAGAGTAAAACCGGACGACATCGGAGGCTTCCTCTTCTGTCGGCGCGTCTCCCTCACGCTCGGAGAGTTTTTCGAGGTCGCGCAACCGGTGAATAAAACTCCGCACGCCGACAACCGAATCGGAGTTCGCCATTTGGAGCAGTTTGCGGACATTGGCAAGGCGACGGCGTCCTCCTGTGCGTGTCAGCAGTCGGGCGTCGTAATGAGTGCGGGCAAGAAGGCGTTCAAGAAGATGCCCAACTGGAATTCGGTCTTCTTGAGCGCGTAATTCTTCGATAATGGAGATAAAGCATTCGATTTTTGCGGATTCACTCGGTTCGATCAGCCCCGAAGTCAGCAGATTTTGGAGTTGTGTATAGAGCGATTTATGGTTTGTTTTGGCGAGGAGGGACAGATGGTACAGCGTATCGGTTTCGATGCCGACAAAAGGCGAGCGCAGAGTCGCGGCGAGTGCCATATCATCGAGCGGAGTTTCTATAACGGTCAATACATTGAGCAGATCGCGGATTTCGTGCCGCGCATAGTAGCCGCGCCCGCCGCCCACGACATAATACGGGACGCCGCGCCGCGCAAACGCCTCCTCATAACGGGAAATATCGGTCAGAGCGCGAAGCAGAATAGCAAAATCGCGATAAACAATGGGTTCACCGCAGCGTTTGTCCGATTGACTGGTAATGTGCAGTTCTTTGTCGCGTACAATTTGCTGAATGCGTGCGGCAAGGGCGTCTGCCTCCAACTTTTGATAGTCGCCGCGCCGCTGACCTTCGGAAAGCAGCAGTTCGATACTCGGCTGAGGCTTTGGATTGAAAGATGCACCGCGCTGTAAAGGCATAAACGGCGTCGCTTCGTTGCGCCAAACCTGCCCAAAAACCTGCCGGACAAGGGCAAGAATCTCTTCACGGGAGCGGAAATTGTCAGCAAGCGAAACGTGCGTTCCGGCATGATTTTCGCGAAAGTCGCGTTCAATACTGCGAAATAGCGTCGGGTCGGCGTTGCGGAATCCATAAATGCTCTGCTGCACATCTCCGACAACAAAAAGGTGATTGGGGAGAATATCATCTGCTGTTGCACGTGAAACGTGAAGGCACTTGATCAGGCGCATTTGGAGCGGATTCGTATCCTGAAACTCATCTACCATGAGATGATGAAACCGCCGCCGATACCGATTGCGGACAGCCGCAGATTTCTCTAAAAGCGCGACGCCTTCGGCTTGGAGATCGTCGTTATCGAGTTTCCCCTGCCGTTTCTTGGCAGTTTGGTATGCCTTCCACGTTTCAATCACGCACGCCCATAACCGGTGACAGTTTTGCTGTGCTTCTTCCTCACGAGCTGCCACTGCCCCAAAAAGACTTCGCGCCTCCTCACAGGCAATTTTGATTCGCTGAAAGTGCTGAAAGGCGTCCCATTCCTGCGTATGCGACATCGTAGCGTTCTGTTTTAGCCGATTGACTGCCTTATGAATCGCTTCTAAGGAGACAATCGTCTCCTGAATTGAAACAGATTTTGGCTTGAGTTTTGTGGCATTCTCCTCTAACGTGCTGTAAGCCGCCCGAAAACTCCCCAGCAATGCCCCTTTCAGGCTTACCAAGGCACTGCCGCAGAATCGAATCTCTTTCAACAATGGCGTAAGAAATGCCCAAACGGGTTCAAGCGATTTTGCCGCCGTAATGTCGTTTCCTCTCAGATAGTGCGCTTCTGCTTCCGCCAAACTCACACCTGCCCCGCGCAACTTATGGATCACCACTTCCACAGCGTTTGTCAAGACTGCAAGGGCATCGCTTTGCCCGAATTCGCGGGCTTCCTGCATCGCGGCAACCAATTCGGTGATCTCTTCATAACGATTTGTGTAGGCGTTGGCAATCGCTTCATCGAAGGCGGCACGCAGCAGTCGTTTGGCTTGCGGCTCATCCAATACAGAAAACTGCGGATCGACTCCTGCTTCGAACGGATTCTCTTGAAGCAGACGCGAACAAAAGCCGTGAATGGTGCTGATATAGGCGGTTTCGAGTTGGCGGCGTTCCTCGACAAGATTGAGCTGCGTCAGTGCGTTGGCGATACGGGCTTTCATCTCCTTCGTCGCTTTCTCGGTAAAGGTGATGACAAGAAGATTATCTACTCCTGTTGGACGCACTCCCTCATGGCTTTCCGTAATCAGGCGAACGAACCGCTCAACAAGGACGCCCGTCTTGCCGGAACCCGCTCCTGCCGC
>CAZPZP010000063.1:0-5992 GCA_964591025.1 uncultured Chthonomonadaceae bacterium | reverse complement strand
GCTTTGGAGGGAATTAGTCAGCTTCTCAAGACAATTGATCTCGTCAAGAAGCATCTCAATCCGAACTTAGGAATCGCCAAAGTGATTTTGACGATGTTCGATAACCGGACGCGCTTGGCAAATCAAGTTGTTGCAGATGTGCGGCAGTATTTCGGCGACAAAGTATCGCCTACCATTGTGCCGCGTAATGTACGCTTGTCGGAGGCTCCCAGTCACGGCGTCCCTGTGGCGCAGTATGATCCGAAGTCGCGTGGAGCAATGGCTTATCACAAAATTGCAGAGGAGATACTCAAAGATGGAAAAGCGCGGACTCGGTAGAGGGCTATCCGCTCTCATTCAGGAGACACAGACGGAATTGGATACGGCGAGCGTGAGGCAGATTCCGATAGGGCAGATCGTTCCGAACCCCTATCAGCCGCGTGTCGTCTTCGATCCGGTCAAAATGGAGGAGTTGATTCAGTCTGTGCGTGAGCATGGTATCTTGCAGCCGATTCTCGTTCGACAGGTCGGGCATGAGCGATATGAACTGATTGCGGGCGAACGGCGGTTTCGTGCGGTTCAGAAGGCGGGTCTCAGCGATATTCCGGCACTGATCAAGGAAGTCGGCAAGCAGGGGCAGCTCGAAATCGCGATTGTCGAGAATCTCCAACGTGAAGATATTGGTGCAATGGAATCGGCGCGTGCCTATCGCCGCTTGTGTGATGAGTTCGGAATGACACATGAGGCGGTTGCAGAGCGTGTCGGCAAACATCGAACAACGGTAGTCAATACCCTGCGTCTGTTGGACTTGCCGGAAGCGGTTCAATTGAGTGTCGAGATAGGCGATATTCACGAGGGACACGCCCGTACTCTTTTGGGTATCAAGGAGGAGCAAGCCCTCCTGAGAGCATGGGATACGGTCAAGCAAAAGAAACTCAGTGTGCGTGACACCGAAAACTTGGTGCGACAGTGGCGCGAGACGCCGGATCGCCATCCTCCTATCTCGTCTCGTTCGCAGGTTACAAAGCCTGATCCGCATGAACGCGCCACTCAGGACGCGCTGCAAGAGGCATTGGGAACCAAAGTGGCGATACGGCGAACGTCGCCAACTTCGGGACGCATCGAGATTGAATTCTATTCGGATCAAGAGTTGGAGCGGATCGCAGACCTGCTTTTGTGCGCGAAAGTATAATGGTTATGGCTGAGACAGAAAAAATCCGAATCCCTCAAGAACGCTTTTACTATGACGATCCGAATGCGCCTGCTCCCAATGTGCCGTTATTACCCGGCGCAGCGGCAGTGATTTTCGACTCTGAACGTCGTATTCTGTTTATGAAGCGCAAGCACGGCGATTATTGGTGTCTGCCCGGTGGTCGCATTGATCCCAATGAGTCGGCACATGAGTGCTGTATTCGTGAAACACTCGAAGAGACTGGCTTGCAGACGTGCATTGTTCGCCTGATTTCGACCATGACGAATCCGCGCAGTGTGGTTCATTATCCTGACGGGAATGTTCACCGCAGTTTTTTTCTGTGTTATGAGGTAGAGATCATTGGCGGCGAGTTGAATGAGAGTGCAGAGTCGGAGGGGTTTCGATGGTTGAGCCGTGATGAGTTGGATACAGTTCACCTTATCCCTGACAGTCGTATCAACGCCCTCGATGCTTGGGCGAACCGCGCCGAACCGTTCTTGCGCTAATCCTTGTTTCACGTGAAACAGCGCACAACAAAAAGCCGCACCGAATCTACAGTGATTCGGTGCGGCTTTTTGGGACATCAACAACCTTGTAAAGTTACAGGGCAGAATTGTCGGCGATAATACGGCGAAGCATCAAATCGGCAATATCTTCGCTGCTCACGTTATACGTTCCTGCATCAACTTGTGCTTTGAGTTCGCGAACCCGCTCCTCACGCACATCGGGAACCTGATCAACCCACTTCTTCACTTGCTGCATCTCCTTCGCTTTGAGAGACATATCCACTTCTGCCGCCTTTTGGTAGAGAGAACTGGAGTTCTGCGAGGGAGAGGTCAGAACTGTTTGAGATCGATTGTTGCCACGCTCGGACGGCATTAAAGCCATCAGTCGGGTCACTTCTTCGGTAGAGATTTTCATTTTCTTGTGCCTCCTGGACAAAATCATCAGCGCATGTCAACTGTGTCTTTGTCGAGGATGGCAACCTGGCAACCATCAGGAGCAACGGGTATAACGAAAGGTAAGAAAAATTCCTTACTCTGCTCTACTTTTCCTCTTAGGTCCATGGCTTTGCGTCCCCACATTTCTATGGGTTTGCCTTTTACATCATCGTTCAATAGGAATTATCGGTAGGGTATAGAAACTTCTTTAGGGCAAAAGAAAAATATATTTGAGTTTTTTTTGAAAAATGTGGAATATAAAGAAAGCCGGATTTCTTACGAGGAAATCCGGCTTGCCTTTTCACTTCCAAACCCGGCAGTTTTAATCGCGTTTCGCCGTCAAACCGGAGAGCATCATGCTACAGCCGATCAACGTATTAGAAACCGTCCAAGGCAGTATCTGCCAGAAACCGAAGTTCACTCCGAACGGCGATGTGCCGCGCAGGAACTCCCAACCGAGATGAAGGGTCAATCCGCCCGCCATCCAGCCGAGCAAACGCCGTTCTGTCGTTCCGCGTGCGCCAAGAACTAACAATGCCCCCGGAATCAGAATGCTATGCCCAATGATATTGAAATGCGAACTCATACCGAGATAGCCGGTCAGCCAATCGGGAAACAGCAAACCAAATGACAACGCCGCCGTACTCCAGAACGGATAGCCCGCTTTGCTCCCTGCACGCCCCCGCAGGGTTCCAACACCATAGCACCCCGCGAACAAGCCCATGACGAGCCAGAAACGCGCCATGCCGTCTCCGTATACTTTCCCTGCCAGTTTGACCGCCGCCTCAGCATCCAAAACGCCCGCGCCATACTTATTGGTGGGACTCTTGGACTTTGCCGACTTCTGCAAAATCGCCTTCACATCGTTGGGGTCTTTCACGCCTTTGGAGCTGACCAATGCCGCAACCGCCGCAACGTGAGGCGACGCCATCGAGGTTCCCTGAAACTTATAATAATCGTCAACGAGTTTGCCATCACTGCCCGGAAACACCGTATTCTGCAAAATTCCGCCGTTGTCTTTGTCTTGCTTGGTGTCGCCGCCCGGCGCGGCAATCGCCACTTCCTTGCCCCATGACGAGTAAAAACTCAGTTCGCCATTGGGTCCAACCGCCGATACCGCAATACAGTCTTTATACGCCGCAGGATAGCCGACTCCCTCTTTGCCGCTATTTCCCGCCGCGCAGACAATCGTCACGCCTTTTTTCTTGGCATATTCGCACGCAGACCGCATCAATTTATCGGGAAACGGACCGCCCAAACTCATATTGATCACGTTCGCGCCATTATCGGCTGCCCATCGAATCGCTTCCGCAATATCCGCCGATGTTCCGCCGCCGCTGGCACTCAGCACTTTCAGCGGCATAATCGTCGCCTCGAACGCCAAACCTGCGACCCCTTCTTTGTTATCGGTGCTTTCAGCAATGGTTCCGGCTACGTGCGTGCCGTGTCCCTGATCGTCGTTCGGCATCTCGTCTTTGTTGACGAAATCATAGCCGCGCACAAACTTGGTCTGCTTGAAATCACGGGCGATCTTGCCTTTGCGATTATCTGCAAACGCCACACCCGTATCAATAACCGCCACAATTGCGCCCTTGCCTCGCGTCACTTCCCAAGCGGCTTCAGCGTTGACCATACGGAAATTCCACTGCTCCGCATAGCGCGGATCGTTTGGCTTCCATTTGCCCGTCTCTTCATCGGTAGCATTCGATGTTCCTGCGAGAGCATCGTCGGTAATCACAGGATTGCGATAAATATGGACTACATCTGTCGCCTCGATATTGGGATCATTTCGCAATTTAGACAGAATTGCGTCTGCGTTTTGTCCAAAAGGAATCTGAATCCGTGCAATTTTCGATTGGGCGCCGAGTGTGCTGTTCCATGCCATCGGAACGCCGATTTTGGCACTCGCAGCGTTCAGAGAGTTGCTGTCGGCATTGTCCTTGAACTGCACGGCAATTTCGTTAGGACGAATCCATTCGAGCGCATCGGCTCCCGAAATCAAAACGGTTGGCGTTTCGTTTCGCGCCTCTTGTATCATTTCCGCTTGCCACGCCAAGCCCATCGGAATCGAAGCAATTCCTAATGCGGCATAAGCCAGCCACCGCGCTGTATGAGAGCGTTTTCGTTCGCGCATCAATTATCTCCACTTTCCCGGCAAACTGCCGAAGAGCGTCACTTTACTTGGTTCGGGGTAGCCAATCGGGATGCTTGCCCGCAATATGCTCATGGCGGTCTTTGGTATCGCCGGTCATTTCATTGAAGAGCGGAGTTCCGCCCATATAATTCGTTCCCTTGGGATCACCAAACTCGTTTAGTCCGTCGCGCTTGATCCGCTCGTCAATCGCTTTCTTTTGTTCATCACTCAATTGGGACATGATTGCCTCCTTGCGTTGTTCTTCTCTTTTAAAGACGTATTTACCTTGTTCTTCGTTTCAGTTGGATGCGAATCAAAATAAAGCAGTTTAAGGAAGCGTGACATCTCTCGTTCTCAGATTGCCCCTACTTTGCTTTCGGCGATGGCTTGCCTTTTCCTCGCCCCTGTACTTCTCTCTGGGATGACTGTGGGATCGCATACTTCATCTTGAGATAAAGCGTTGCCTGCACCAGCGGCTCAAGAACTACTGGGTTGATCACAGTATCAAAACTGCTGGCATCCAAGGCGTTGAAGAAGAACGTGCGGCTCTTACGTGCGCCTTGCATAATGTATTTCTGACGATAATAGCCTGCATTGACATCCTCGGACTCATATGCTGTGTAAGAGTCATACATCTGGGTGGGGAAGTAGAGACTGGGCTTTTCGGCATACACTTGCGGGGGAGATAATAGGCGGATTCCAAACAGATTTTGATAGCGAACTGCCTTCTCTTTGATGACACGAGAAGCCGCTTCCATGAGTTTTGTATGGAGAGCAGGAATGTTCTTGACAATGTAGTCAACTTTGATCAGGTCATAGATTTGCGCTTGCGAGGCTTCCAACACCAATTTATCAAGGAGCGTATAGGCGTTGAAGCGGACGGAAACATTCTTCTTGAGTTCAAAGCCGACTAACTTCTCCTTGGCAACCTCACTTGCAACTTCAAAGCCATAAATCTTGTTTTGGGCGACAAAGTCTACAAAGACATCGCTGGGTTGGAAGCCCAACCCTTTCAACGCTTCCGAAAAGGTTTGAAGAGCAGCGTCCATCTTCTGTCCGCATTCAGCGACGGTGTTGCCTTCCTGACTCACGGCGAAGAAAGCGACATACTCATCCGCTTTGACGTTCATCAGCACATTGGCTTCCAGAAACATACTCGTGGCAGTGGGCGGTATCTCGTCACGAGAGAGACTGCGCTTGGCACGTTCCTGCTGCTCTGCTCGATTGCGCCCGCCTGTTTGGGAATAGCCAATGTTGCCTCCAGCTTGTCCCCAACACAGCGAAGGAGCAAGCGTCAGTCTCACCAGCGTGGTCAAGAGAGGTTTCATGTAGATTTCCTTATGAGAGCGTTTTCGTTCGCGCATCAATTATCTCCACTTTCCCGGCAAACTGCCGAAGAGCGTCACTTTACTTGGTTCGGGGTAGCCAATCGGGATGCTTGCCCGCAATATGCTCATGGCGGTCTTTGGTATCGCCGGTCATTTCATTGAAGAGCGGAGTTCCGCCCATATAATTCGTTCCCTTGGGATCACCAAACTCGTTCAGACCGTCGCGCTTGATCCGCTCGTCAATTGCTTTTTTTTGTTCATCGCTCAATTTGGACATGATTGCCTCCTTACGTTCTTCTTCTCTTCTAAAGACGTATTTACCTCTTGGTTCTTTTTAGTTTGCGCCCGTCAGCGTGACCAAAACGGAACCGTCGGCGTTTTCGACGAGTTCATAGGTGATCGGCAGGAACTGTTCGGT
>CAZPZP010000062.1:0-11346 GCA_964591025.1 uncultured Chthonomonadaceae bacterium | reverse complement strand
GTCTGTTTTTCAGTCGGGTACGTTCTTGTACCCGACTCTTGCAAGAAGTCTAATACTTCATCAAATTGATTTCATCAATGTTGATCGTCTCTTTGGAGCGGAAGATCGCCACGATGATGCCCAGTCCGACGGCGACTTCCGCCGCCGCAACCGCCAGCGAAAAGATCACATACATCTGCCCGTTGACCTGACCGAAATGGCGACCAAGCGCGACAAAGGAGAGGTTGGCGGCATTGAGCATCAGTTCGATACACATGAAAATTACGATTGGGTTGCGCTTGATCAGCACACCGACGACGCCGATAGTGAACAAAATAGAAGACAAAACCAAAAAATGTGATGTCGTAATCATAAGGTTAGATTTTCCGTTTCGCCATGATGATCGCGCCGATAACGGCAACAAGAAGCAAAAATGAGGTCATCTCAAACGGCAAGACCCACGGCTGATTTTGTGCGAACAATGCTAATCCGACGCCTTCGGTTGTGCCTTGCGGCTTGTACATTTCGGGCGGCGCACCATTTCCTTGCAAGGAAACCAAGGAGTTGGAAGCCAGCAGTGCGATAATAAACGAGATTCCCAATGTTATCGCAATAGGCGGCTGTAGCAATCCGCGCTCTTTCAAGCCTTCCGGTGCGCCCAAATTGAGCAGCATGATGACGAACAGGAACAACACCATGATCGCCCCAGCGTAGACGATGACTTGTACCGCCGCGATGAACTGCGCCGATAGCATGACATAGAAAACCGCCACGCACATAAAGGTCATGACCAGACCTAGCGCACTGCGGACAGGGTTCGGCGTCGCCACCATGAAGAGGGCGGAGACCACCGCGAGAACAGCAAATATCCAAAACAAAATCGGCGAAATCACAGAAGATTATCCTCAAGTGAGCAAAAATTTCATCAACCGCTTTATGCGGGTGTTGAAAACACCCGACAACAAAGCACAAGCGTCTTTTAGACGCACAATTCAAGCAATCAGGCATTATCGCGTCTGAAAGACGCTTGTTTTTTCAGACGGGGGTTTAAAACCTCCGGTCATTGCCCCGACGGGCGTACCATACCCGCACCGCCCCCGCCGGTTCCGCTTTGGGTCGCGGGTTTGTTGGGTTGAAGCCACAAGTTCAATCCGGCGAGCAGGAACAGCCAGACCAAACCGAGCGGCAGCATTCGCTTCCAGCCCAAATGCATCAGAGCGTCATAGCGCAAGCGGGGCAGTGTTGCCCGAAGCCACGTATAGAGGAAGATTCCCATCATGACCTTGAGCAAGAACCATATAAAGCCCGGAACCAGCGTAAACGGTATAATATTGAGCGGCGGAAGCGAGCCGCCCCAGAACACACACGCATTCAAGCCCGAAACCGTCAGCATCGCGACATACTCACTGGTGAAAAACATTGCGAACTTCATGGAAGAGTATTCTGTATGAAACCCGGCGATCAGTTCCGACTCGGCTTCCGGCAAGTCGAACGGGGCGCGGTTCGTCTCGGCAATCATGGCAATCGTGTAGATGAACACGGGAATAATCCCTGTGCCAAGCCACCACCATGAGAAGAAACTGCCGCGCAAAATCTCTGGTGCGCCCGGAAACGGCAGACGATCCGCTTGCGACTGCACAATGTCACTGAGTTTGAGCGAACCCGACAGCAAAATTACGCATAACAGCGAGAAGCCCATCGAAAGCTCATAACTGATCAACTGTGCGGAGGCACGCAAGCCGCCGAGAAGCGAATACTTGTTGTTAGATGCCCACCCCGCCAGAATAATTCCGTATGACTGCAACGACGCCATTGCCAGAATATACAGCAATCCGATATTGACATCGCCCACAGTCAGCGGCACATCTTTGATAGTCCCATCCGGCATACGGAACGGGATATTTGCCAGATGAAGTGTTCCGCTTGCCGCAAACGCCAAGACGACAGCAAGCACGGGCGCGAGATAGTAAATACGAATATCTACGCTCGCCGGACGCAAATCTTCTTTGAAGAAGAGTTTAACAACGTCGGCACTCGATTGGAGCAGTCCACGCGGTCCTACGCGGTTCGGACCGGAGCGATCCTGCATCAGCGCAATGACCACGCGCTCAATCCAGATTAGTCCGGGCAGAATCGTCAGCACGAAACCTATCCACGCGATCAGCGCGACATAAGGGATCAGTGCGGGAAGCGAGATGCCCCACAATTCGGACGGCAGGGCGATAGCGGCAAAGACAGGCATACGGTTTCCGTTTTCCAATACCGGGTACAAGAACATACCCGTCTAAAGTACAGTCGTCCTACGGACGAGAAGCCCGTTTCGGAGAGGATTACTCTCAATTTGTGCGTCCGCAGGACGCCTGTTTTTCAGCCGGATACGTTCTTGTACCCGGACAACAAGGATTTTACAGACGGATACTTTCAACATCCTGACGCTTGCGATCACAGTTTGATCTCAATCGGTTTGGCAACTTGATCTGTATAGTGCCAGCGCGTACCAAACTCGCCCATCGAACGGTAATTGATTCCGGCATACTGCGGCACAGTGGCGGCAATATCGCGGATCACGTCGCGGGCAGTAAAGTAAAGCGAGCCACCGCCCATTTGCGCCGAGATTTCGGTAAAGATCAGCCAGTCGGGCTTGATGTCGGGAGCCACATCGAACGCTTTATAGATTCGCTGAACCCGACGTTCGCAGTTGGTGAATGTGCCGTCTTTCTCTGCAAACGACGCGGCAGGTAGCACCAAATCGGCAAACTTCGCGGTCTCGGTCAACTCCAGTTCACTCACCACCACAAACGGGCAAGCATCTAAAGCGCGGCGCACCAAATCGGCATCGTGATAGTTTTCGATCAACTGCGTGCCGACGATCCAAAGGGCTTTAAGTTCACCCTGCGCCGCCGCCTCCAACATCTGATAGGTCGTCAGTCCGGGCGCATCGAGCGGTTTGTAACCGGGAGCGACATCGGGCAAGACGCCCATATCCATCGCGCCCTGTGTATTCGCCTTGAAGCCGGGGATATTCAAGTTGCCGGGCGTGCCGAGTGCCGCCAAGAGATTGCCCAAAACCGCAACGATTTCGGTAAAATGCGGATGCTCTGTGATCGTTTTTCCGGCAATAATCGCCAGCGGGCTTTTCGCGAGAAGCAGTGCCGCGTGCTTGATCGATTCGGCTTTGATTCCGGTTTCCTGCTCAGTGCGTTCCGGCGTATATTCGGCGACTGCCTTCTGCAAATTGGCGGTGTCTGCACCGTCCGGCTTGGGAATCAGTTTCTCCGCGAACATCACATTTAGGATACCATTGAGCAGGGCGATTTCACTGCCGGGCTTGTAAACGAGATTGACGGCGGCAACATCGGCGGCTGTCACGGTATCGTTTGGAATGCTCGTGACCGCGTTGATAACCGTTGCGCCCTTGAACCGCCATGCCTTGCGAACGCGCAAATAGATGATCGGCTGTTCGTCGGCGAGTTCCGTGCCAAGAAGCAGAAACGATTTCATCTGTTCGAGATCGGCAATCGAGTTGCCCATGCCGTGATGCCCGAAGCGGTCAAACAAGAGCGAATTCGTTCCGCCTTGATAGCGTCCAGTGCGGCTGTCGATATTGTTCGATTTCAGGACAGTGCGGAAAAATTTCTGGAACGCGAAATTGTCTTCATTGGTGCAACGCTGCCCGCCGATGCCGCCGACTTTGCCTTCTGCATTGCCAAATTGCTCCGCTATCAGGCGATATGCCTCCGACCACTCGATCTCCTGCCACGCGCCGTCTACTTTGCGAATCGGCTTTTTGAGGCGATTGGGCGACGAAACGTAACCATGACCGAACTTGCCTTTATCGCACGTCCACTCTTCGTTGACATCCTCGTTGATTCGGGCGTTGATACGCTGGAGCGTATCGAGCCGATAGTCAATTTTGATATTGCAACCGTTGGAGCAGTTGGAGCAAACCGAGGCTTGAGTCATCAAATCCCACGGACGCGCTTTGAACCGATAGTCACGTGACAGCAAGGCTCCGACAGGACACAGTTCAATGACGTTGCCGCTGAATTTGGACTCGAATTGGGTCTGCGCGTGCGTTCCGACTTCCATATCCGCGCCGCGCTTAAGAAATCCTAATTGCGAGTCGCCGCTAATGTCTTCGGTGAAGCGGGTACAGCGGGCGCAGTGGATACAGCGTTCACGGTCAAAAACAACGTGTTCGCTGAGTGGATATGCCTTCGGGAAGTGCCGCTTCTCTTCGATATACCGGCTCATCGGTGGACCATAGAACATCACATTATTTTGGAGCGGACACTCGCCGCCGCGATCACAGACCGGGCAGTCGAGCGGATGATTGATGAGCAGGAATTCCAGAACGCCCTTGCGGTCTTTGATCAGCGCGGGTGTTTCGGTCTCGATGACCATACCTTCGGCGGCAGGAAGCGTACACGCGGTCTGCGGCTTGGGCATTTTGCGCGGGTTGCCATCGGGTCCCGGCATGGCGACATCAATCAGGCACATTCGGCAGTTCGCCGCTTCGCCTTTGGAGAGTCGCGGGTGATAGCAAAAGTAGGGAATGTCTACGCCCGCTTTGCGTGCGGACTCGATGACATTCTCCCCTTTGGGAACTTGATATTCCGTGCCGTTAATTTTTATGGTGACCAGCTGCTCCACAAGGGGATTCAGCGAGGGTTCGGTTAAGGTCAAGCGATGTTCGGACATAGTGTCATTCGTATCCTGCGGGGTGCGACGGGAACAGTCGCCCTCCCGTTCGGGTCTAAGTTTACCGTATTTTTACTGGAAAGCCGTTCATTAAACGATTTTCTCATCAAAATCGAGCGGCTCCAAAACGCCGTTGATCCCGTCAAGAATTTCTCGAACACGGGCTTTCGATAGAGTACCTACATAATTTCTGAGTTGAAATTTATCCAACGTAGCCATCTGGGAAACATTGACAACGCTCTGCTTTGTCGTACCTGCTTCCCCTTGCTCAAGTAAAACATTGCCCCTCGATGTCGCAAGTTTCAAACTGCATACGATCACGGTTCAGATATTGCTTTGGTTCATGGCATTATTTTGGACAACGACGATAGGGCGACCACCTCCGGGTTCAGAGCCTTCGGAATATCCCAAATCTGCCCAGTAGATGTCGCCTTGTCTGATTACCATGGTTCAGCAACCTCAAGAGCGTGTTTTTTGATTCCTCGAAGCAAACGCTCATCTTCTTCTGAAAGCGTACCATCATAAATGGCGTTCATCTGGTCACGCACCTGCTCTGCCGTCAGTTTCGGACGCTTGTTTCTTGGCATCAGCGTTTTCAGGGATTCGTTGACTACTTCGGAAGTCGGAAACACTTCTGCGACTTCTGGTTCTAATGTGACAACTATCGAGTATCTCTGATTTTCCATTACTTTCACCTGTCAACTACCATGGCTCAAGTACTGCTCTTACTTTTCTCTTTATGCCTTCGAGTAGACGCCGCTCTTCTTCAATCTCCTCTGGAGTTAAAGCATCATAGACGGCGTTGTAGCTGGCTGTCAGAGGACTCAAAGGTAAAGCGTGTCGTTCTTGTATATCGAGTATCTCTATATCGAGTATCTCTATATCGAGTATCTCGCGGCTTGTATGAAAAAACACTAACGCCCGCAATGGCGATTCATGATGTAGTCGGGCATATTCGCGAAACATTTCTGTCGAATCTGCAAAGTGATTGAGGACAGAAACCTCCTCGATTATTAGTTTGCCGTTGTCCGAATGGGCTTTGACAGTTTCCATCAAAACCCATTGGTCAGGAAAATGTTGCCTTACGTCTGTCCACTGCATCGAACAAACCCTCCAAACCTAAGCCGCAACCACTGACACCTTTTGTTTGTCCATTGTTTTCTGTGCTACTGACCGCGTAGTGTTTTGATGACTACTCCATCACTCGCACGCACAAAAATGGTAATCACGCCGCCGCGTATCCTGAAGATATTCATGGGAACAAATGCCACTTCCCAAATAAGATCATCTTCAACCCAATTCTGTTCGATCTTGAGGCGTTTGTTGTTAAAGTTATAACCTTTTTGATGTGCGACTTCTTCTGCAATGGCAATAGCACGCGCCAACGATGAAAGCACTTCGTTCTCGTAAATCGTTCTCCCTTTTTCGGCAACAGGAGTCATTTTAAACTCCTAAAATTTCTCTGGTATGACCCACTTCGCTGACCTGCCCGTTTAGAGAAACCAAGTAGATTGTTTCCTCCGAGATTACGAACTCGCCTATATACAAACTTCCTTATGTCAGCATCAGCCAGCAGTTTCTCAATCATGGTTTATGCCGGAACCAGCGTCAGGAGCGGGTTGATGACTTCCGGCATTCGCGGCGTATAATTGCCACCGACGGGCGACTTCTTGTAGGTGATCCAGTAATCGAATTCTTCCCGGAACGCTTTGATCGCCCCGACGATAGGCCACGCTGCTGCATCGCCCAAACCGCAATACGAACGCCCGTCAATTTGAGAACAAATATCGAGCAGAAGTTCAACATCGCCGTGCTGACCCATGCCGGAGGTGATGCGATCCAAAATCTTGTAAATCCAGCGGGTTCCTTCACGGCACGGCGTACATTTACCGCAGGATTCGTGCATATAGAACTCCGCTGTCCGCTTCATCAGCAGGACAATATCGGTTTTGTCATTGAACACCATGAAGCCGCCGGAACCGAGCAGAGTTCCGTTTGCCGCACACGACTCGTAATCCAGATTGATCGGAGCGAGATTGTCCGCCGCCACGATCTGCACCGATGAGCCGCCCGGAATGACCGCTTTGAGTTCGCCGCCTGTCACGCCGCCCGCCTCATTGATCAGTTCCATGAGGGGCGTTCCCATCTCAATCTCGTAGTTATCGGGCTTGGCGATGTGTCCGCTGACCGAGATGATTTTCGTGCCTTTGCTTTTTTCGGTTCCAAGCGCGGCATACATGGCACTGCCTTGCTCAATGATCTTCGCCGCCGCACAAAAGGTTTCCACATTATTGATTAGCGTCGGCGACTGCCAGACACCAGAAACGGTTGGCAAGGGCGCGTGCGGAAACTTCAAGCGGGGCTGCCCGCGTTCACCCATGAGACTGCTCATCAACGCCGACTCTTCGCCGCATTCGTAACTGCCCGCGCCGAGATGAATATACAGGTCGAAATCGAAGCCGTCAATGCCGAGAATATTTTTGCCGAGATAGCCTTTGTCATACGCCTGATCAATCGCCTTGCGAATTTCCCAAGCGGGTTCGACATATTCGCCGCGAATATAGATGTAGCCCACAGTCGAACTCGTCGCAAATCCTGCAATCGCCATGCCTTCGATCAGCAGATGCGGCACTTTCAGCATCAGTTCGCGGTCTTTGTAGGTTCCCGGCTCGCCCTCATCCGCGTTGCAGACGACATAATGGGGCATATCGTAATTTTTGGGAAGCCCGTTCCATTTGATCCACGTCGGGAAACCCGCTCCGCCGCGCCCACGCAAACCGGACGCTTTGACTTCGTCTATAACCGCTTGCCGCTCCATTTTGACGGCTGTTTTCAGCGACTTATAACCGTTGTATTTTTCCCAAACATCCATATCCTGAATGTTCTCAATATGCCGATGCTCGAACAATAAATTTTTAATTGCCATATCGGATAGCCCTTCACTTAATTTCTCCCTTCTTCGCAGAGAAGAGGGAGCGGGGATGAAGTCAGTACAATTCGTTCTTTTTGATCTGCTCGGCAGTGCGGCTGCCGCCGCCCGTCGCGCTTGCGCCTTGAATATGAACCTTAACAATCGCATCCGCCAATTTCGCGGGTGTATAATCCTCACTGGCACGAATAGCGTTGATCGTCTCGATGATATTGTCGGGCGTGAGATGAGTGAAATACTTATCGCCGACCTGCATCACTGTTGCCGCGCCGCAATAGTCCAAGCATTCCGCTTCGGAGAGCGTGAATTCGCCGTCCGGTGTGGTTTCGCCGACCCCGATGCCGAGTTCATGCTCCAATTTGTGGACAAGGTCGTATGCCCCAAGCACGGCACACGTCAAGCAGGTACAGACTTCAAGGTGGTGGCGTCCGCGTTTCCGCAGATTGTACATCGTATAGAATGTCGCTACGCCTTCGACTTCCGCGTATGACAACCCAAGCCGATCCGCCACTTCCTGAATCGCCGAGGGAGTCAGATAGCCGCCATATTCGCGTTGTGCAATCCACAACGCGGGCAAGCACGCCGCTTTGCGCTCAGGATAGTTTGAGGCGATCTCTTCCAATTCCTGAATCGCGTCTAACGAAAATCGCTCTTCTTTTACAGGCATCGGCAACGGCTCTTGTACCGCTCCTACGCCCGAATTTCCCCAGATAACCATGAAACAACACTCCCAAAGTAGGTCATTAGGTCGTTGGGTGATTGGGCAATTCCACATCACTTCCTTGTGCATTGGCATTTGAGTGCGAAGCACAGCGGAACGGAACGCCCCCATCTGAGAAATTCATTTCGCTGGGTTTTTAATGACCCAACGACCCAATGACCCAACACTCTACCGATCTATCTCCCCCAAAACAATGTCAATGCTTCCGATAATGGCGACAACGTCCGCGAGCAGACGCCCCTCACACATTTTCGACAACGCCTGCAAATTCATCAGGCACGCCGGACGCTGATGGGCGCGATATGGGCGATTGGTTCCGTCACTGACGATATAAAAACCCATTTCGCCCTTACCCGATTCCAACGGAACATAAGCCTCGCCTACCGGCGGATGGAACCCTTCCGTCCACAGCTTGAAGTGGTGAATCACCGCCTCCATACTGTTATCGAGTTCGCGGCGCGGCGGCGGCACTATCTTACGGTCATCTACGTTAATCGGACCCGACGGCATTTTTTCGATGCACTGCTTGATGATCTCTCGCGACTGGTACATCTCTGCCATGCGGACGCGGTAGCGATCATTGACATCGCTGTACTGTCCCGTCGGAATATAGAAATCGAAATTCTCGTAACCGCAATAAGGCTCTGTCTTGCGGACATCCCACGGCACACCGGCGGCGCGAATCGTTGGACCACTGACACCAAGCGCGAGACAATCCTCAAGGCTCAGCTGCCCAATGCCTTCGGTTCTGTCGCGGAAAATCGGGTTCGCATTCAGCAAATCCTCGATCTCTTCCATCGCACGCGGGAAGCCGTCGCAAAACTCACGCGCCCTTTCAAACCAGCCGTCTGGCGTATCTCCGCGCAATCCGCCCGGAACAATCCATGAAGTCATCATGCGGACGCCCGACATCATCTCTTTCATATCGAGAATTTTTTCGCGCTGTTGAAAGGCGTAGAAAAAAACCGTCATCGCACCAAGGTCGAGCAGGTGGGTTCCGAGCCAGACAAGGTGACTGGCGATCCGCTCCATCTCCATCAGCAGAACGCGCAACATCTGACCACGCGGCGGCACTTCCACGCCGAGCAATTTTTCCACCGAAAGCGAGTATGCCGTATTTTCGATGAGAGGAGCCACATAATCAATGCGATCTGTCAAGGTGACCGCCTTCATATAGGTCTGAAACTCCATCGTTTTTTCGATGCCGGTATGGACATAGCCGATATGCGGCGTCGCCCGAACGATAGTTTCGCCGTCCAATTCCAATACGATCCGCAGAACGCCATGCGTACTCGGATGTTGTGGTCCCATATTGATGACCATCGTTGTATCGTCGAGGGCGTCAATTGTGACACCCTGTACGTCGAAGGTATTAGTATTCAGTTCTTCTGTGTCAATTGCCATGGGTCTATTCCCCTTGTGCTGCTCTGTACAAAATGCTATCTTGGGTCATTAGGTCGTTGGGCGATTGGGTTCTTGTTCCCTGTTCCCTGTTCCCTCTAATTGCGCTCTGGCTGCTGCTGGCGCGGCGGCGGAAGCAGTGTGCCGGGTCCCTTGTCAGGCGTCGGCGTGCGGTCTCGGCGGTATTGTTCGCCCTGCGCGTCGCCGGTTTTGCCGAGAAACGATTCGCCCGGATGCTGAACTGCGACCTCGCCCACCGACGGACCGAGTTTACCGCCCGGAAATTGGACGCGCTCGCCGCCGAGCGGATAATCTTTGCGCTGCGGATGCCCGACCCAGTCGTCGGACATCAGCAGACGGCGTAAATCGGGATGCCCAGAGAATTTCACTCCGAACATATCGTAAATTTCGCGCTCAGGGAAGTTTGCCCCCGCGTAAATCCCTGTCACGCTCGGAACCGTAGGATTCTCTTCCGGCACAGGCACTTTAATGAAGATTCGCCGACTATGCCCGTAGCGGACGCCGTTGCGTTCATATTGCAGAGAGTAGAGATTATAGACAACCTCGAAGCGGTAATCTTCGCGATAATCGAGATAATCCACGCCGAGACATTCCGAAAAGAAATGATACTGCAAATCGGGATCGTCGCGAAGCAATCGGCAAATGTCCACAATCGCTTCGGGCTTGACCATAATCCGGGTATCACCGCGAAACTCTTCTGCGCCGATAAACGCATTGGGGAATGCTTCGCGGATTTTGGTGATTTCGATCCGTTCCACCGGAATTTCGGGGGCTGCTGTTTCTGTTGCCATGACGTTATTGATCTCCCGTTGTCGTCAAAATGCGCTCTTCCTGTGAACTCGCTCCATAAGAGGGCGTGCGTCCTGCGGCGGGCATCGTGCTGACATCACCGGAATTCTCATTGCCGAAGCGGATCGCGGGACGTTGGCGGCGCATCTCCGGCGTAACCACATCGCCTCGCCCTGCCCGCTCGCTCTCGTCCCAGTCCAACGCGCCCTTGCCCAAAATATAGAAATAACCGACGAACAAGATGACCACGAACACAATCATCTCAGCAAAGAAAAAGATTTTGTCGGAGTAACCGCGACTCGCAAACGTCACTGCCCAAGGATAAAGGAAGACGGTTTCGATATCGAAGATGATGAACAGCATCGCGATCAGATAGAACTTGATCGGGAAGCGTTCGCGGGCATTGCCAACCGGAATCATGCCGCACTCATAGGAAGTGGACTTGTAAACATTCGGTTTTTTGGGTCCCAGAAAGAACGACAATCCTACCATCGCACCGGCGAGGATCATTGAGACCACAACAAGGACAAGAATGGGAATGTATTCCATTGGTAGATTTCCTCCGCGGTTTCTTTCTCGTTTACGAACGAGCGACGGCGCGAATCGGCAACAGGATTCAAGGAATTTTCGAGAATCATAAGTTCCTGTGAATTTTATCACAAATTACTGGGCAAAGTCAATCCTTCGGACAGGAAACTTCGCAAATCGTGGTCGCTGTTTCTATTTTAGCGGTAAAATTGAGAGAAAAACGTCATTAGACCTCTTGCGTAAGTCGGGTACAAGAACGTACCCGACTCAAAAACAG
>CAZPZP010000061.1:0-11368 GCA_964591025.1 uncultured Chthonomonadaceae bacterium | reverse complement strand
ACCTTGTCCTCCACCACCTTGTCCTCCACCCCCAATTCCACCGCCTTGACCGCCGCCTTGACCGCCGCCCTGTCCTCCACCCTGCCCGCCCTGACCGCCCAAAGATTGAGCCGTCAGTAGTTGGAGTTGTGCCGGAGGAATGTAGTAGGATTGAGGACCAGTGACGACTGTCAAAGTTTTGAGTGTTTGCTGCAACGATTGCGTGAGCGCAGATGGACTGGCATATTTGACCTGATAAACAAGCCAGCGGGCATTGGCTTCCTTGCCCTTATCCAAATCTTTGATCAACAGTTTTGCCCGCTCCAAATCACCGCGCGGTCCTGTGATCGAGACGCTGGTATCGCCAACTGCCTGAGCTTTCAGAGAAGGGAACGACTGCGTAATCACCTTCTGAATGTCGTCTGCCGCCACATAGGTCAGCGAAATTGCCGCAACGTCTGTCGGCTCTCCCTCCGTAATTGTGTCTATGTCGGCGATAAGTTTACGGGCGCGAATGAGATCATCGGGCGCACCAAGAAGCAGCACACTTTTGCCGGCAGCGCGTGCTGTCACAAAGGGAACGGCTTCGGTCAGTTGGGTCACGGCTTGCGCCGCAGGGATATTTCGGAGAACGATCTGCTCTTCTTGGTTCGCAAGATACTGCTCCAAAACTTTTTTCATACCTTCGACGGGCGCGACAACGAACACATTGCCGATGCGCCGGTACGCGACTTTTGCCTGTGCCGTGACGATGCGAATGGCTTCTTCGATAGTGACATCGGTAAGATCGACAACGACCGTCCCTTTGACATCATCGGAAATGACGATTCCCGCTTTTGCTCGCCGCGCAAGGGCTTGCAGGACTGTCCCAACATCGGTTTTGAAGTGAATGCCTTGCAGTAACCGTTGAGATGCAACAGCGGGAAGTTTTTCAGCGGGTTCGACGGGTTCGGCTCCGGCGAGCGTGCTGACAAGAGTCAAGCAGGACAGCGTTGGAAGCCATTTTGTGCGCGTAAGCATCGCGTTGTATTCTCCTCACAATAGCCCTTAGTGCAAAAATTTGCACGGTTTCTGCTTGTGTTTTTTAGGGAAACACAAGGCGGGCAGAAAGAACAGTTTAGTTTGCCGGACGCGCCGGAGCGGGTTTGTCGGGGCGACCCATTTCCAATGCCCCAGACGTTGCGCGGGTTCGGATCGCTTCCGAGAGCGGGTCGGTGCTGAGTGTCGGCTGTGTCGCCTGTCGCGGATAGATAAATCGGGTCAAATTCAGGGTCGCTTGCAGTGTCCCTTTTTCATCGGCAAAGGCGATTTTCACGCTGTTGACGTTGATGGCACGCTTTTTATAACGAAAATTATGCACCTGTCCAATAAAGTTTCGGAGGTTTGCATACTTGCCCTGTACCTCAATTCGCGTAGTGACGGCACGTGTCCCAAGCGGCAGGTTTGCAATGGACGGCAAATTGAGTTTGGCTTTTTCCGCTTCGGTGGTCGTCGTACTGCTTGTCTCGGCAGAATTCAAAGGAGTGTCTCCTGCCCCGATAGTCGGCAGTGCATCCAAAGCAACCCGCTGTGCCGAGACTTGCCGTACATCGGCGGCACGCATAATACTTTGCAGCAGGGCGAAAAAGTCGGAGTCTTCGCGTCCGTTGTCTTCCGCGCCAAGAAAAGAGATTAGCGGCTTATAGTCGCCGAGGATACGTTTTAAAGTTTCCTCTTCGAAAGCGACTTGTTTTTTCGTTTGTTCGGCGGCTTGCCCAGCGCGAACCGCTTTGTCCCGTTGATAGCCACCATAGAGAACTGCCAGCAGCAGACAGACACAGAAAAACCCGCCCAGCGCGATATTCATCCAATTGAAACGCGTATTCATAGAATGCAGGTTCTCCTTTAAGGCAATCCCGGCACGGAAGACGAAGGCGAGAAAACGTCTTTGGTTCCGCGCAGACTGGTTTCGATCTTGAAGTTTGTCAGCTGCGATTTGGGGTCAATTTTGAGCTGCGTCCATTTGGCATTGACAAAATACTCACACGACATAATGCCGAGATAATAGGCATTGAACAATTGCGGGTCTTTGGCATTGCCTTCGACGATGAGATGCCCGTCGCGCCGCAGTTCGACGCCAATCAATCCGACGCCGACCGGCATATTCTGTGTCACCAGATCGAGCATATCGGGAGCGGGCAAGGCATCACTTTTGACGATATATTTTAGTGTATTCTCATCTTCGATTTGTTTGCTAATCTTCGTATAATCGCGGCGCGTCGTGCCAAGTGTTCCTTCCAGCTCTCTGATGCGCTGATTGGAATCCTGCGCCTGACGGTTGAACATGATTCCGAAGAACAGCCCGCCTGCGAGAATCGAGATGGAGGCAATGAGAACGGCGGTCAGTTTGTCGCGTTCAATCGGGATCGCCGCCGCTTGCCCGCCGGGAGCCAAATTGAAGCGCGGCACATATTTCCAGTCGCCGGTAAACGCCTGCATCGCCAAACCGACTGCACCGAGGAATTTCAGCCCTTGCGGAGATTCGAGCTGCACTGCCACGTTACGAGGCATCGTCGGGTCGGACGGAAGCGAAACAAGGCGCACTTCCATGCGAAGCGTCTGTGCCAGCCAGTCGCGCAGATTCGCGGCGGCAGGGTCGTTGGTGGTCAGCATAACGCGGCTGATCGCGGTGGCATTCGGGTATTCGCGCTGATAGTATTCGAGCGTGCGCTGTACCTCATCGGCGAGGGAGACCGCCGCTTGCGGTAAAATCCCTCCGCTGCCGACATTGGCTGTTCCATAGGAACCCGTTGCGCCGACACGCACCGATTCAGGGACGGTTTCCTCTTCGAGATCGGCGGTATCGCCGTCTTCATCGAGGCGAATACGCGGCGGACGGGACGCAAATGCCGGGTACGGTTTCTGCTCTTCCTCTTCGCCGACGAGACTCACAGGTGCGCCGCGAAATCCTGTTGCTTGGCGTCTGCCCTGCACAATATCGTCGCTGCCGAGTTCGAGACGGCGATAGAGACGGATTTGAGCGTGATCCAGAATCGAGAGTTCCGAGCGTTGCGACGTGACGGCGAGACACAACGCGGCAGGTTGGTTTTCGATGTCGGGATAGGCGGCGCGGTATAATCCGAGCGTGATCGGTTCGAGGGCAAGAAGCTGCAAGCCCGCTTTCTCGATGACTTGCCGATACGAATATGCAACGCGCTCTTCGGACGCCATGACGAGAACGGAGGGCGGCGTCTCTTCCCCTTGCGAGGCGGCATCGAGCCGGAAATAATCGAAGGCTCCTGTGCCTGTCCGCAAAACCTGATAATGCTGGAGTTCGCCCTCAATGACGTAGCGCAGGTCGGCGTCGGGAACACGCGGGATAGCCAGAATACGGGTGACGACGCTCTGAATGTTCATTCCGCAGACGACTTGGCGGGCGGTACAGCCGAGGCGCGTATGGAGACCGCGCACCAAATCCGCGACGGTGTCGATCTGTGCGATCTGATCATTGCTGACCGCGCCTTGCGGCAAGGGAACGGTTCCGACTTTGAGAATGCGTGGGGGAGTGCCGCCGCGCATTTCGACCATGCGGACTTCGTTCGGGCTGATATCAATTCCTAACAGGGTTCGTTTCAGGTTTGCCATAAATTACTCACACTAAGGCACATATTTTGCACGCGGCGTGCGCGTATTGTACGGACCGCGCAGATGGACGGCACTTGTCATGCGTCGGGTATATGTGGTGCCGCCACTGCCAAAAGGAGACACTTCTGCGGTGACCGTTACATAGACGGTATGCACGAGATAGCGAATATCACGATTGGGAGCGGAAACCCGCAACGACTGCCAACTCGTGTCGTTTTCACTCGTGGCGGGCAAGCGATATTCGTATTCGAACTCAACACGACTAATGTGCTGCCCGACCATTTTCCAGTCCCCAACTTGTTGGCGCTTCAAATAGCTTTGACCGTCACTGTTTGGAAGAACCTCATAACTTATTTCGCTGGCGTTAGGCGGCGTAAAAAATGCAACGCGATTAGGGGTTCCGACATTAAATTGTGGATTGATATAATCTGGCGATGTAAGATCGATATTCGCTCCTCCCATCCGTAAGGAATCGCAAATATCGTCAAGCGTGCGCCGTGCCTCCATATTCACTTTAGACTGCCAGACAAGATTTTGATAAGAGAGCCAACTGGTACGAAAAAGAACCATGACTGCCGTCGCCAAAATCGAAACCAGAAGTAAGCCGACAATCAATTCGGTGAGCGTCATACCGTGCCGTGCGAAAGAGCGCGTTTTCATAGTAGCCCTCCTTGCGTCAAGCAGGTTTGCAGTGTCGTCATTGGATCGGCTTGAACCGTTCCATCCGTGTTGATTTTATGAATGTCTACACCGATGGTAATCAGGCGCAAATCCTCGCGGTTTCCGGGACGGGTGCTGTCCGGTGAAGCCGTCACCGTGGTTGTCGCTCGAAACTCCGCGTTGGCAGGAGGATCGGGCGGTTCCTGATTGTTGTTGCCGCCTCCCAACTCTTCCAATGTTCCATCATAGAAGCGATAGCGTAGAATACTCGGCGAAATCCAGTTGCTTCGGCTGTTGGTCGGAGCAGGGGTGCTTATCATCGTAGGTTGATTCACAACGGTTCCCGCGTTAAGTCTTCGCCAATCATTGGCACGCGCCCGTTCAAGGACAGTACGCGCCACCTGATACGCACCGGAGCGAGCATCAGCGAGCATCGCCGCCCGCACGGAATAAATCCATGTCGACACCAGTGCAACAAGAGCCGTCGCAACAATGACCGCCGCAACCAGCGACTCGACAAAAGTGATACCGCGTTGTTTACGCTGTAAGGAGAAAGTCCGCGTTGATTTTTGAGAGTGCATCGTCATCGCCTCACCTTCCATAATCGTAAACAGGAGAGGCTTGCACCCCAGGATCACTGAGGTCGCGTGGGTCAACGTCAGGACTCATTTCACCAAAAATTCTGCGATAGATGCTGTAGTACAGCACATACATATTCGGGTTTTTATTGTCCTCTATTGCCGAGTCCTGATTGAAAGACCATTCAATAGTAACAGGACCAAGAATGTTGACATGATTGCCAACAAGCGATCTTACCTTTACGGTAAAACCAGATTTCCCGGAGATATTGATGTCCCCTGCTTGATTACCCGGCGCAGACAGACTGTTGACACCATAGACAATTCCGCGTAAAGTGGGGTCGAGTTGATAACGGAACAACGGATTTGCTCCTCCCGGCTCGAAGAATCTCTCCGCATAAGGGTGTGCAGGCTGATAGTTGAATACACCGGCTGTGTTATTGTACCAAAAGCAAGCGAACGGTTCAGGAGTGACTTCCCCCGCTGTCTGGTCTGGCAAATCCGCCTGAAAATATGCCAGATTAGTTACTGTTGTTTGGCTGCCCACATTGGCGTTGTTGATAAGAATGCGGATTGTGTGTTGATACCCCGCGGGTGGCGTCGTATCGGAGGGATCATAGAACTTTCTGCTGTCGAGAATTAACACGTCATTCGGACGCATTTGAATCGCACTGAAATAGAACAAATTGCCGTTAGCAGCGTTCTCGCTAGCACGAAGACGAATGACGCGATATTGTCCCTGATAGAGGATCGAACGATCAAACTGTGTTGAAGTCAATGCGGTCACGATATTGCCACTGGATTCGCGTAGCGGCGAAAAATTTCCAGATTCTGAACTCATCACTTCGATCTGCGTATTGTCGTTTGCCGTTGCACAATCAGCAACACTTCGCCCTTGATACATAAAACCTATGACTTGATCAATTTTCGGCCATTGTACGGCATCAAGCAGACGCGGAAAATCCCACCCAGCGGGCCAAGAACCGGCTGCTGGTGACATTGTCGCATCCGGTCCTAAACGGCATCCGAGGCTGTACGCTCCTCCTATTGGTAAGATCGCGGCATCACTGCTGACAAGACCATTGGAACCAATAAATCCTTTGATAATGCTTGCCGCGCCGCCATCAGCAACGCCCCCACTCGGAGTACTGTCAAAATTGAGTCCATTCACGCCAAAAAGTGCATAAGGATCGGAGAGACCAACGGGCTTTACCCTGAATTTCACACCGCGTGAGATGCGCGTAACAGGGTCTTGACCGAGAGCATAAATCACTGCATCTTCCGGCGATGTCCATTTTCCGATACCTTCCGAATTTCCGCCCGCTCCGCTCCGCACCCAAACTGTGGCATTGCCATCGAACGCCGTTCCAAGATCGGCAGTAGGCAGGGTTCCGAAATAGGGTTCGGGACCGCCTCCTGCACCTTCACCCCATGTGTTGACCTCTTCATAGGTGAGGCGTCCGGGAATGCTGGTGGTATCGCCGGGCAGTTTGCTGCGCGACATCCGGTTGAGCTGCCAGTTCGCTGCGGCTTCGGCGATATTGATGGCGCGAGAGTAGCCCTCGGCTTTCTGCTCCAATGCCAGATGCCCGCCGACGAGTCGCCCCGTCGCCAGCGTCAGAATGGAGATAACTATGACAGCGACCAGTGCGAAGACCAGAGCCGCGCCGCGTTGCTTTCGCCGAGTATTTCGTTGCCGTTTCGCGACGTTTCTGCGTTTCATGGCATATTCCCCTACAAAGTTTTGCACAAAATGAATCAAAACTCCTGCTTTCCCCTAAAAAATACCTGCATTTCGACTCGGAATCGTCTAATTTTGCCCGTTTGACAACTCTTTGACGCCCTAACGCTTCAGAACGTTCGTCAGGTTGAAGATCGGCATATAGAGAGCGAGCAAGACGAAAAGAACGATACTTCCAATGACAACCGTCAGAAGCGGTTCCAGCATTTTAGTCAGTTTTTGGACGGTGTATTCGATGTCGCGGTCATAAAATCGGGTGAGTTCCGCAAGCATCTCATCTAAGTTACCGGATTCTTCGCCCGCCGCAATCATGCGCGTTACCATCGGTGGAAATTCGCCGGTCTGCTCCATCGGCATCCAGAGCCGCGCTCCCTGCTGAACAAATTCGGCGACCCGCGCCATCGCCGCCGTGATAATAACATTGTTGGAAACCCGCGCCGAGATCGCCAGTGATTGCAGAATCGGCACACCGGCTCGCACCATTGCCGCAAGGGTTCGCGTCATCCGAGCGACGGCGATTTTCCGGTTCAGCGGACCGAACAACGGAATTTTGAGTTTGAGTCTGTCCCAGCGTTCGCGCCCTTTCGGTGTCTTGATCGATTGGCGGATAAACAACACGGTTCCGAGAATCAGCGTCCAAAAAAGTAGTTCGAAATAGGGATTCATCGCCACTTTGCTGATATTGAGCAGAAGCAGTGTGATGGCGGGCAGCTGGGCGCGGAACGAGGCGTAGAAACTGGCGAATTGCGGAATCACGACCAAGACAAGAAAGCCGACGACCAAAACCGCAACGACGGTAACGATAATAGGATAGGTGAACGCCGAGCGGACTTTTTCGCGCAGCTCCGCCTCTTTGTCGAACTGTTCTGCCGCCGTTTCCAGCGTTTCATCAAGGACACCACCGGCTTCACCGGCGCGAATCAGCGCGATATAGAGTTCGTTGAAAATGTCGGGATGGCGCGAAACGGCTTCGGTGAAGTTGCTTCCCGAAAGAATATCGCGCCGTACCTCTTGCAGCACTTCGCGCAAATAGAGGTTATCGCTTTGGAGTGCGACGGTATACAAGCACTCGTTGAGTGGCAAACCGGCACGCACCAGCGTTGCCAGCTGCCGACTCATGACAACAATATCGTTGATTTTGGCGCGGCGTCCCTTGTTCTTCGCCCGAACGCCGCCCATCTCTTGATGGGAAGTCGTCGCATTGGATTGGGGAACGGCACTCGTCAAAAAGAGTTCGCGTTCGCGCAAGATTTCGCGGACAGTGTCCACGTCCGCGCTCATCACGACGCCTTGTACCGGATTTCCGTTGCGATCCCTCGCTGTATATTGAAACGTCGGCATTCCTTTTCCTTCTTACGCCTCTTCGTCAATTGTCAGCACGCGGACGATTTCCTCCAGCGTGGTGACTCCCTGCAAGACTTTTCGCATTCCGTTTTGGCGCATGGCTTTCATCCCTTGACGGCGTGCCATCTCCGCGATCACAGCACTGGAAGAGCGATTCATCGTCAATTCGCGAATTTCCTGCGTGACAGGCATCATCTCGAACACGGCGGTACGTCCGCGCATTCCGCGATTGGCGCATTTCGGACAGCCGCGCCCGCGTGCCAGCCGAGTCGTAAACGCTTCCGAGTGCGGAATACCGAGCGCGTCGAGCGAGGCGACTGTTGCCGGAACGTCTTCGCGGCAATGCGGACAGATCGTTCGCACCAACCGCTGTGCGACGGAACAGACCAGAGCGGATGCCACGAGAAACGGTTCGACACCCATATTGATGAGGCGCGTAATGGCTCCCGGCGCGTCGTTGGTATGGAGCGTCGAAAAGACAAGGTGACCGGTGAGCGCGGCTTGAATGGCGATCTCGGCGGTCTCCTTATCGCGAATCTCTCCGACCATAATCACATCGGGGTCTTGGCGCACGAGCGTTCGCAGTCCGCTGGCAAAGTTGACCCCGATTTTGGCATCCACTTGCGTATGATTGACGCCCGGAATGAGATATTCGACGGGGTCTTCGATGGTGCTGATATTGATTGCCGCGCTGTTGATCTTGGTGAGGGCGGCTTGCAGTGTTGTGCTTTTGCCGCTCCCCGTCGGTCCCGTAACCAAAATCATGCCATGCGGACGCTTGATCAGCTGCTCGAACACCTGAAATTGTTCAGAGAAAAATCCCATCTGTTCGAGATTCGTCTGCTTCTTATTGCGTTCGAGAATACGAATGGCGACTTTTTCGCCGTAGACCGTCGGCAGGATCGAAACGCGCAAGTCGTTTTCGCGCCCGCCGTCCCCGCGATACAGAATGCGCCCGTCTTGGGGACGGCGGCGTTCGGCGATATTGCACCGTGCCATGATTTTGATGCGTGAGGCGACTGCCGCACGATACCCGTGAGGGATCGTCATCTCATCGTAAAGGATGCCGTCCAAGCGGAAACGTACCCGCACCGAACTCTCCTGCGGCTCGATATGAATGTCACTGGCTTCGCGGGCAATGGCAGAAGCGATGATGCTGTTGACGAGTTTGACAATGGGTGCGTCTTCGGCACTGCGGAGAAGTTCGTCTTCGTTCTCTTCGATCTCGAAGGCGAGAGCGTCGCCGCGCTCGATCTCCAAAATGATGCCGTGCGCTTTTTTGCTGACATCGAAAATTTTGTTGATCGCGTCGTTGAGATCGTTCTCGAACACCAGAATCGGCGTGACACGGCGATTGAGCAGGGCGGCGATCTCGTCAATGGCTCCCAAGTTCAGCGGATCGACCATCGCGATCATGACATCGGTTCCGCGATCCCGAATCGGCAGGGCTTGCAGTTTTCGGGCGCGAGATTCGGTGATCAGGTGGGCAATTTCGGGCGTGATCGGAAAGTCGGCGAGTTCAACGAATTCGCATTTGGTGGCGGCGGCGAGGTATTTGCCCAAAACATTCGGGACAACACACCCCATTTGGAGCAGGGTTTCACCGAGACGTTTTTTATTTTGTGTTTGGCGTTTGCACGCTTCGTCTAATTGTTCCGGCGTAATCAACCCATCGGCGACCAACTGTTCTCCGAGTTGACTCCCCCGATGGTAGAGCGGTTTTAGGCTTTCCAGCATTAGCCAATCCTTAGTTTGGGTATTTCCTTATTTACTTCACTGAACCTATCGTGCCGCAGAGTTTTTCGAGGCTCCGCGCCGTATCGCGCAATCCGTCTGCCCATGAGCCGGAGGGGGCAGGACGCACTACGCAAAGCCTATGCGTGGCTCTATAATGCTGCAAAAGAGTGAGAGAGTTGCAATTCCAACAGACGTAAACTTTAGTACGGAGAAAGTGAAGAAATTGTGCCGGTGGGCTGCCTCAGTGCATGAACAATGAAGTGATGGAGGGGTCACTGTTCACAAAATGGGTGCGTTGCTACCAAGCGGCGCAGTACTTCTCAATACATCGTGCTTTCTGCGGGAATCTGCATTTTTCAGCATTAGAGGCGAGATATGCAAATTATATGCCAATTGCAGTCATCTGTCAAGCGGGTTATTTGACGGGGAATTTGGGGTAAACTATTCGTTCAACCAAAATCCCACGGAAGTGAAGCCTAAAGATGAGAGAATATCATGTCGCGATTGTCGGGGCGACAGGTGCCGTCGGCACAGAATTTCTGAATTTGTTGGAACAGCGCGAGTTCCCAATGGCATCGTTGCGCGTCTTGGCATCGGAGCGTTCTGTCGGGCGGACGGTGTTTTATAAGGGTCGCCCGTATCCAGTCGAGCTGTTGACGGAGCGTGCCTTCGAGGGCGTGGACATTGCGTTGTTTTCGGCGGGTGGGTCGCGAAGCAGAGAGTTCGCGCCACACGCAGTCGCGTCGGGGGCGTTGGTGATTGACAATTCGTCGGCGTTTCGTATGGACCCCGATGTGCCGTTGGTCATTCCCGAAATCAATCCCGAAGACATTGTATCACATAACGGCATTATTGCCAACCCCAACTGCTCCACTATTTTGCTGTTGATGGCGTTGGAGCCGCTGCGCCGTCTCGCTCCCATTCGCCGCGTCGTGGTTTCGACCTATCAAGCGGTGAGCGGAGCGGGAGCGCAGGCGATCCACGAATTGCTGGAGCAGACGCAGGAGGTTTTGCGGGATCGCCCCATCACGCCGCAAATCTTTCCCTACCCGATTGCGTTTAATCTGTTCTCACACAATACGAAAATTGACGACACGGGCTACAACGAGGAAGAGCGCAAAATGATCTACGAATCGCGCAAAATCCTGCATGACCCGAACCTGAGAATCTCGGCGACTTGTATCCGTGTTCCCGTCGTTCGCGCCCACTCCGAGAGCGTCAATATCGAATTCGAGGATGGCAAACGTCCGAGCATAGACGAGATCACCGAAGCCCTGATTCATTTTCCCGGCGTGGTGGTCATTGATGACCGCGAAGGCAACCATTTCCCGATGCCGATTGAAGCCAGCGGGCGCGATGAAATCTTGGTGGGACGCATTCGCCCTGACCTTTCGGACGACAACGCCATTGATTTGTTCCTATCGGGCGATCAGATACTCAAGGGCGCGGCTCTCAACGGCATTCAGATCGCGGAAAAATGGATGCAATTGGTCAAAGTTTAGGTCATTGGGTCATTAGACCTCTTGCAAGAGTCGGGTACAAGAACGTACCCGACTCAAAAACAGCCGTCCTGCGGACGAAATTCCCCTGCCCTTTGAGTGCGAAGCACGGCACGGCGGAACGAGACCTGCACGAGAAATAAATTGTTGCTGGACTCAGGCAAGAGGTCTAATGACCCACCGACCCATTATGGAAGGATTGGAAG
>CAZPZP010000060.1:0-11538 GCA_964591025.1 uncultured Chthonomonadaceae bacterium | reverse complement strand
GGAGTCAATTCGAGTTGGTGCGTCTGAAAGACGCTTGTTTTTTCCAGACGGGGGTCTAAAACCTCCGGTGCGAGAGGTGAGTAAATCAGACCAACGCGGAAGCGGCAGTCGCTTCGCGCTCATAGTGCCGTTTGAGAGTGCGGCGACCTTCCTGCAAGCGGGTATTGACGGTGGCGGCTTGCATCTCATAAAGAGCGGCAATATCTTTATGGGACATCTGGCAGCCGTAGTGCAGCGAGATCGCCGCCAACTGCTCCGGTGATCGCAACGCCATATCCGCCAGCGCACAGCAGAGGGCTTCGGTTTCTCCCTGATCGAGCATTATCGCCAACGGATTGGAATCCTCCATTGCGGGGAGGCTTTCGGCGGCAAAATCATCCTCTGAATCGGCATCGCCCATCTCGGAAAAGCGCGTGGGCGTTTTGGATTTCTTGCGGAGCCAGTCGGTGAATTTGTTTTTGGCAATCGAGTAGATATAGGTGCGGAATGAAGCGTTGTTGGCTCCGGCATAGTCGGAGAGCTGAAGCAGAGCCGTGGCGAGTGTGTCGCTGACAAGGTCGTCGGTTTCGTCGCGGTGCGCTGTTTTGCCGTAGAAATAGCGGGCAAGCGGCGTGCGATAGCGTTCCCAAAGAATGCCGTAAGCGTGGCTGTCGCCCGCCTTGGCACTCTTGATCAGGGTACTGTCGGCATCGCGCTCCGAAGAGGTAGCAATGCCAAAAAGACCCTGTCTTTGGGACAGAGTGGAGGAGATATTCAATTGGATTCGAGCCCTTCTTCCGGTGATGCTGGTATTGACGGCACTTACCGGACATAGTAGCCGCCGCAAGAAAGAAGGATACATGAAGCAGAGGAATGACGTCGTTGCGCCGCTTCACGTATGCGATATAATGCACGTCACGGTCGCTTTTGGAAATCGGATGATAGAATTCAAGCGGTGTGCGTGCTATGGTATCGCCTTAGGGGCGGTTTGGAAAACCGAGCATAAGGCGGGGAGAGATCGCAGCAAGACAGAGTGATGGTCTGCCTCGGCAATGTCGGCGGGGACACCGTGGATGGAGCGTCACAGCAAGGGAAGGCGCAGCGACTTGACTACGGTGGGAGAATAGGCTTCTCCTGTAAGAAGTACGGGGAGAAGATAGATTTCATTATAGTTGCGAGCGTGCGAAGGGAACAAGTGACTTTTAGTCTACTATATGAGGCGATTGAGCAGCGATGAGAAGAAAAAGAGGTTGAAAAAAAGAAAAATCGAAGAAATTTTCTTTGGAAAATTTGAAAAGGAGGAGATCAGCGACGTTCAGATTTATAGAGCCATCACTTGAACTTGGCACGCATTCGCGTCCGAAGGACACCCTGCCGGGTACTTTCAGTACCCACAATGACATTGAGACGAGTACTTTCAGTTACCCGCTCTGCGCCATGTGCCATGTTTCTCTGATGTCTCTATCAACCCTCTTCGTCTTGGGAGGCGACGCCCGTCGGCAATGCAGGGCGAAGTAGTGTTTGGGAAAGGAAACTGGAGGCAGACTGACGCTCTATGAGTTTGATCAGGCGGATATTAAAAATTGAAAAGCACAGGATTTTGCCGTTGTCATTGATGCGGACAAACGGAAACGCGAACGCCTCCAATGTGCCGCGATCACTGTGTTCGTCATCGCCGCTGTTTGTCCATATTTCAACTCGCTTGCCGACCATATCGGTCAGGGCGATGTTGCCTTCGGCAAAATCCGTCGTGCTTTTTTTTCCTTGCATCAAATCACTTTCTCATCTGGGCAGAAGTTTATATCTCGAACCGGAACCGGGAGGAACCGAACTCGATCTCATCGCCGGATTGGAGCGGGTGGGGCGTATTGCTCGGAATACGCTGACCGTTGACAAAAGTTCCATTCGAGGAGCCTTCGTCGGTCAAAATATACTCGCTGTCGGCGATATGCAGTGTGGCGTGCTGGCGCGAAACATTGGTGTCCTGCGGCAATGCGACCGTGCTGGTAATATCGCGTCCAATTTCGCTGTTTTCGCCTTGCAGTGCGAAGGTATAGCCGTTATAATTGCCTTGAACTCCTATAAGATGCGGCACGCCATTGACAGCCGATGAGGGCGCAAGCGTCGTATTCGTCTTGCCAGACAAGGCAGCAACGGGCTGATGTGCGCCCAAACCGACCGGCACAACGGCAGTCGTCGCTTGCGTGATCTGACCGGGAACGCGGGTCGAAGGCGACAGCCTTGCCAAGTCTTGCTGACGCTTGATGTTGACCGTATACATCAGCCCGCCGAGAGCCGCAAGCAGCACACCGGCAACCACGCCTAAAACTAGCAAAACCTTGCTGCCCTCTTCTTTGGTCACAACCACTTGGGGCAGAGAAGACGAGCCAAGGAGGGTAACGACTTTGCTCCATTCCGGCGTGAGAGCAATGGGACTAAGAACGGTTGCGCCTTCTTCTTTGATGCTGTCCGCGAACGTTTTCTGAAGTGTTCCGCCTTTGACGGTGATCGTGACCGGCGTATTGAGCGGCACATTTCGGAAGGTCACCATTCCTTTTTCGTCGGGGCGAACTGTGGAGGCTTCGCTCATTCCCTTGGCATCGAGTGACACCGTGACACCCGTCACAGGTCTGCCGTCCAAACGAATGGGAATGCTGACGGTGCTTGCCAAATTGAACTCTTTGCCTAGCGCGGTGACGGCTTGAGTGGCAAACTTCGGCGTATGTTTGAGTTGGAGACTGACATCGCCTATCTGCACACTGCCCGCCTGCGTTCCCGGCTTGACAACAAGGCGCACAGGATAAATGGAGCCGACTTGTAGCGTGCTATTGCGGTTGAGGTCTTCTTTCGTCGGGGCGTTGGGGTCGCTTACCCATTGCCCATCTACATAGAATTTATACTCATAGGTTCCGGGGGCGAGGGTCAGAATGCTGCGCCACTTATTGCTGTTGGGAACCCGTTCCATCAGGTTCGCAGAGGTGTTCCAATCGTTGAAATTTCCGGCAAGGTTGACTGTGTCGGCATTGCCTTCATAAGCGAACATGACGCGCTGCGGTGTATTGACAGGCGAAGTGCGCGTGGACTTGAATTTGATTTCATACGGCAGCCACTGCGTCGAAAATGCCTTGTCCTCATTGAGTCCCGTCGTTTCGTCGGAGCCGTCGAGGCGCAGAACAAGGCGCACAGTCCGGGGTTTGTCGGCGCGTGCCATAAATCTCAGGACATACTCCCGATTGTTGGCGAGCGGAACGGCATCGGTGACAAGAGCCGTGTCTGTGCCCGCATTGTCGCCAACTTGGAGTTCCAGTGTTTGACCGCGAAATTTGCTTGTTTCCGCTTTTTGGGTGGAGAGCGTCATCCCGGACGTAGCAGGAACGATCCTCCAGCGTTTGGTTCCGTCTTGAAACTGCCCGTTGCGAATCAGGTTAGGGTCAAATGCGCCCAACTTCACGATACGTTTTTGCTCTTTGGCAAGGTCTGGCAAAGGAATTTGGGCGATCCGTTGTGAATCGTTGTCAATGAGGAACAGCGATGTATCGGATGCGAGATATTTCTCTGTGATATCGAGCAAAATGGTTTTGTCTGTGGGCAGTTTTACGGGGTTGAAATCGCTGTGTTCGCCCGTGCGAATCAGATACGAAAGATTGGTGGGCGTGGATTTGTCGCGTTTCAAGACGATGCGGGCAGTGGTTTGTGCAGAACCCTGCGCGGTACATAGGGCAAAGAGGCACAACGACAGCACTCCACGACGGGCAACGCGGGAGTTCACTAGAGAGATTTGATAAGAGAGACGAGTGTGAACAGTCATGAGAGTCTCCGAGAAAAAAGATAAATTCGGCGGCGAGAATCTCTGGCGGCATGACCAGTCGAGCGAGATCAAGGGAAAGTTCTCCGTGCGTTATCCTTTGTATCGGTATTTCGCACGAAAAATTATAGGTGCAGTCTCACAGTTAAGACGCGAGTTCAAACATCCTCTTGGATTTGTAAACCAAACCGTTTTTCCAGCGCGGCAATTTGTTCTGCCTGATGAGCCACTTGAGTGCGGAGTTTTCGATTTGCTTCCGCGAGCGTGCGAATTTCTTCTTGCGTTTGTCGCAGTTTTTCCGTTTGGGCATTTGCCGCACGGGATAAGATCAATTCTTCTTCGGCGTCCCATTCGTCGCACCCAGCCTGATATTGCAGTTGTTCCTCGGCTGTTAGTATTTCGCCTTTTCCTAAAGCGATTATTGAGCGTTTGCCATCTTTGATACTGTTCCGCGTCTATTCTCTTTTTCTCTTTACACTGTACTCCTACCACGCGGCAAATTCGGGCGCGAAGCCTATGAGAACTTCCATCGGTTCAGGTATGCAGTCCGGTTCCAAGGCATACGCGGTTAGGCGAGCATGACCTTCCAGAACCGTCCATTCCGAGTTAAGAGACGCACCGACGAGTATCAAAGGCGGCAACTCGGCTCCATTGCGTAACGCCTCTGCCATTTTGAGAAAACCAGCATTGCTTTGCCTGTAGATTTCGCGCCCTGCGCGTATGGCAAGTGCCGCGTCTTTGGGAAGGCGAGAACCGCCCGACAGTTCGTTCCAATACGAATAGTTGATATACCGAATACGCGCCACTTCGTCACGATTGAGCGCAACCCAATGCCATTCAACCGTTTCGGGAAAGTCCTCGAACAAGGCGCGGTTTTGACCGTAGCCCCGAAAGTCGCCGAGCAATCGGCAGCGAATACGGTTCTCTTCGGTATTGGCAGTGTCAGGGTTCTCTATAATGCGCCGGTCAATGCTGCCACGTTCCAACAACGCCACAATCTCTGCATCGAAGCGTTGAGAAGTGATCTCTGTCCGCAGAAAGAGCGCGATCATCTCGTCTTCGGTTGTCGGGTGTAACAGACGCACAAGCATTCCTGACAGGCATTATGACGCATTTCGAGCGCGAATTGTTGGATTCCCGCATCTCAGTTACGAATTGTAGACGAATTTCACTCTTTTCTCGTGCGTGTGCGGCGCGGCTTGGGCGTTTCGGGCAGGACAAGTGCCGGATCGTCCCACATTCCCAGATTACGAAACTTTTGATAACGGTTCTCAAGCAGAATGTCCGCGCTGTATCGTTGGAGTTCCGCGAGCGTGCGCGTGAACGCTTCTCGAAGGGTTTCCGCCATCTCGCCGACATTACGATGCGCTCCGCCGAGTGGTTCCGGCAAAATCTCGTCAATGATCCCGAATTCGAGGGCGTGCTGTGCCGTCAGTTTGAGGGCGTCGGAGGCATCGGCGGCGCGGGTGCGGTCATTCCACAAAATCGCGGCACATCCTTCCGGCGGAATCACCGAATAGACGGCGTGTTCGAGCATCAGAATTTTGTCGCCCACAGCAATTCCCAACGCTCCGCCGCTTCCGCCTTCGCCAATCACGACCACAATGATCGGAACCGAAATCAGCACCATCTCCTGCAAACAGAGGGCAATCGTGCGGCTGATCCCTTCTTCTTCCGCCATGAGATTGGCTTCAGCAGCGGGTGTATCCACAAAGACAAAAATCGGCTTCTTGAACTTTTGTGCCATCTGCATTAGGCGCAGAGCCTTGCGAAATCCGGCGGGGCGTGCGCTGCCGAAATTCCGCAGCTGCCGCTCTTTGAGGTCACGCGCCTTTTGATGTCCAATCACGACAACAGACTGCCCGCCGAATTTTGCCAATCCGCCTACAATCGCGGCATCGTCGGCATTGATTCGGTCACCGTGCAGTTCGAGAAAGTCCTGAAAGAGAATGCGAAGATAATCCAGTGTGTACGGGCGTTCGACGTGCCGCGCCATCTGCACCTTTTGCCACGGCGTCAGATTGGAGAAAATCTGGCACAGTTTCTCTTGGCGCAGGGCTTCGATTTCGGCGATGCGGGCTTCGATATCGATCTGCTTGGTGGCGGCATCAGCACGCACGCTGGGATCGGTGCTGAGGTGTTTCAGTTCCGCGATAAGTGCGTCCAATTCGCCAATCTCCTTCTCGAAATCAAGATGTTTGTTGAGCATGGACACCCTCCTCGGCAAAAAATGCCAGCAAGGTTCCGAGAGTCTCCTTGAGTTCTTTGCGCGGCACAATGCGGTCAATCTGCCCGCTGCGCCACTGAAACTCCGAGGTCTGGAAATCGTCGGGGAGTTTGCCGCCCAAATCCTGATTGCCTACGCGCCGCCCCGCAAACCCGATCAACGCGCCCGGTTCGGCAAGAATGACATCGCCGAGCGAGGCATACGACGCAAAAACTCCTGCCATTGTCGGATCGGTGAGGACAACGATATAGGGAACGCCCGCCTGCCCCAAACGTGCCGAAGCCGCAGACGTTTTCGCCATCTGCATCAGGGACAGCAAGCCCTCCTGCATTCGCGCCCCGCCTCCATTTGCGGTGATGAGTACCACAGGCAGGCGATCTTTCACGCCTTTTTCCATTGCCCGCACAATTTTTTCCCCAACAACACTGCCCATCGAGCCGCCCATAAATGCGAAATCGGCGACTCCGATAATAAGAGACTGCTCTGCTATCCGGGCGTATCCGGTGAGAATGGCGTCGGTCAAGCCAGTGTTGGTTCGCGCCCGCGTGATTTTGTCTCCATAATCAGGAAAACCAAGCGGATCAAGTGCCTTGACCTCGGCGTCCATCTCCTCGAACGAGCCTTCATCAACCATGAGTGCAAGGCGTTCTTTGGCGCGGAGTTTGTGATGATAATTGCATTTAAGACAGACGTTGAGATTGCGCTCCACGTCTTTGGCGAACCCGATGTCTTCGCAGCGCGGGCATTTGATCCATAATCCATCCGGCACGTCCGCTGCTGCTTTACTGCGCGGGCTGCGACGAAACCAACCGCCTCGATTCATGATGTTACTTCCTTATGTCAAAAACTTACGTTTATTGTGTCCGAAATTTGTGTGCTGTGCCGTCGGGAAGAGAATGCCATCCCGATAACGGTCTGCCTGACGTGTGCCGGATATTGAAGTACCCGGCAACTTGCTGAAATTTGTGTGCTGTGCCGACTCTCAGGCAGGAAATTGCCACTGCGAACGGGAACTGAAACCTGCCCCCAATTTTAGCCTTGTGTTTGGACGGAGGAGAAACCCGCAATGAGCCTGTCGGAATGGCGCAAAGAGATCGATCAAATTGATGAACAGGTAGTGCAGTTGATCAACCGTCGGGCGGAACTCGCCCAGACTATCGGTCATGCCAAATCCCGAACCCGTTCCCACTATTTTACCCCCGAACGCGAACATATTGTCTTCAAGCGACTGCTGTCCTTGAATAAAGGTCCGCTCGATGCCACCGCCATCCGTGCTATCTATCGCGAAATCATCTCGGCGTGCCGTGCGCTTGAGAAGCCGCTGGCAGTGAGTTTTCTCGGTCCCGAAGGCACATTCAGCCATCTTGCCAGCATCGCCAAGTTCGGTACGTCGTCGGAATTTCGTCCGGTGGACAGCATTTCGGAGGTGTATACGCAGGTCGAACGCGGGGCAGCAGACTACGGAATTGTTCCCGTTGAAAACTCATGGGCGGGCGTCGTTCCTGAAACATTGGACGCATTCACTCGCTCGAACTTGCGTGTCGTGTCGGAGATGTACCAGCCGATAACTCATAATCTGCTGTCTCATTGCGAAAATCTGGAAGGGGTCAAGAGGCTGTACAGTCACTTTCAGCCGTTGGCGCAGTGCCGCCAGTGGCTCAAGAATCACCTGCCCCATGTGGAGGAAATCGAGGCATCGAGTACGGTTCGTGCGGCGGAAATGGCGGCGAAAGACCCCGAAAGTGCGGCAATCGCAACCTATATCGCGGCAGATCGCAACAATCTGCCCCTGTTGTGCGAGCATATCGAGGACAATCCGACCAATCGCACGCGGTTTCTCATTTTGGGCTATAACGAGCCGGAGCCGACGGGACGCGATAAAACCAGCCTGATGTTTTCGGTTCACAACAAGGCGGGCGAATTGGTTCACGCCTTGAATGCGTTCGAGAAATACGATGTCAACTTGACGATGATTGAGTCGCGCCCGACCAAAGCCGAAGCGTGGGAGTATTATTTCTATATTGATGTGCAGGGACACACAAAGGACGCATCAGTCACCAAGGCAATCGCGCAACTCTCGGAACAATCGCTGTTTGTGCGGGTCTTGGGTTCCTACCCGGAGGCGCAGTAGTTCGGGAGGAATTTCCTCCCTCCGTCATAGGCTCTGCAAGGCGTCCCGTCCTGAGATGGTTCGGCGGTGGTTCGTCGCTGGCTCGATTCGTATACAAGCCAACGGCACAGCAAGCATCTGCGAACGGGTTGGCAGATGTGGTGTAGAGGGGGCGATGTCGGGATGGCATTAGCAAGATTATTGCTCTCTGGCGGGTATATGGGGAGAGAGAACGCCGTCCCGGTAATGGGGCGTTCTCTCTCCGACGTTAAAGTGTGGTCTCATGGACAGAGTAGGCTGTTTCAAGAAGAGTGGGCGAGGAGGGATTCGAACCCTCAACCTTTGCAGGAGCGGCTTTTAAGGCCGCCGTGTATACCATTCCACCACTCGCCCAAAGTTGCAGACCCTTTTATTATAACGTAGGAAAGCCCTGCCGTCAAATAGAAAAGTGAATGATTTATGAAACCCAAGCCGAAAGTCACGCTTCTGACTGCGCCGGGCAAGGTCGAACTGTGGACTCGCGGCGAGCGGTTCGCCGTCTATCTGCCTGACGCGCCCGTTCCCGGCTTCGAGTCGCTGACGATCATGGGCAGCCGCGTGCTGACACAGACTGCCGCCAACGGTCTCGCGCTGTATCTTCGGCATGGCAATATCAACGGCATCGCGTTTGGAACCGAAAACGCAAACGGGCATATCGTTTCGGAGGAGTTTATGGCGCGGCGCGGCAGTCAGAGCGTCGGATTTCAGCACCGACTGCGTTATGTCGCGCCAGATAATACGCTGATCATGACTGAAACCCGAACAGTTCGCGTCGTGCCGTCTCCCAGCGAGGGCAGTATTCTCGACGTGACCCTCGAACTCCAAGCCAGCCCCGACGCCCCCGTGATCTTCGAGCCATCTGCCGACTCATTTTTGACCCTGCACGCCGCACAAGAATTTACACTCGCCAACAATGGACAGATGCGAAACAGTCTTGGGGATTATGGCGCGGAAGCGTTGCACGGACGCGCCGCACGGTGGGCGGGTGTGGTAGGTGTCGTCCAAAATGAAACAGTCGGCATGGTCTGGCTCGATCATTCCGGCAATCTCTGGTATCCGTCGCTTTGGGTCGCTTGTGGAGATGGTACGCTCTCGCCATCGGGCGTGGCGTGGCGTCGCTATGAACTCCCCGCCAACCAGATTCTCCCCTTGCGCTATCGCTTGCAGACTCATGTCGGCTATGTGGATCAGGGCTGGGCGGATGCTCGCCTGCTCGAATTTCTGCGTGACACGCAAGAATTCTCTGCCATAGACCTACGATAAACTTCTGCCAGAAGTTCTTATCGGATACAAGGACGTATCCGAAACGTACCCGACTGAAAAACAGGCGTCCTGCGGACGCACACTCCCGCAGACCCTGCCGCCTCTCCTCGTCTCGTCGGCCCGGCGCACCATGCCCCGAATTGCTCCTGAGAACCTGCCCGATACCCGCATCGAACTCAGAACTGCCGACGACGGGGGTACACTGATACACTGCGGCGAGAATTATCTCTCCATCGAGGCACTTGCATAATTCTCACCATTTGAGCAGTTGAAAGAGGGGGTCGGCAAAGCCTGTCATTCTCATATTCCATCCTCGTTGCACGAAATTTGCACACGATTTGATGCTACTCAATTTCTTGGTTTGCGTCAAGGCAGGCTGAAAAAGCAAAAGATGTGCGCGAGTCCGCAGGGGTTTCTTCTACACAAAAGCCGAATGAGAAGCAGACACGCCAAACCATTTGACACCTGCCGCGTTTCGGGCTATCATATTTCCAGAAAAGGAAACTTGACAGATGAATTCACAATCTTATTCATTTGCGCCCGGACAAGACGCCGAAGCGCAATGGCAGCAGTTCGAGAAATCTATCCAAACCACCTACGCCGAGTTCTTCGAAGCCACCGGTCCCATTGTCGGCGCACGCGCTCCCGGACGCCTCGACGTTTTGGGCGGAGTTGCCGATTATTCCGGCAGCGTCGTTCTCGAAATGCCGATTGCCCAAGCCGCGTGCGTCGCGTGGCAGTGGCGCGATGATCGCCAACTTCGCATTCGAAGCACCACCGCCGAAGCCGAAGGACTGACGCCCGAAGTGACGCTTTCCCTCGACGAACTGACCGACGAAGACGGCTATCTGCGCTCCGAAGTCGAAGTCCATTATCGGCTCACCGGCGACCCCAAAACCCGCTGGACTGCCTATGTTGTTGGTTGTCTCTATGTTATGTTGTCGGCGTATGGCAAGGTCACTCAAGGCAAGGCAGACGAACGCATCGGGGATCGCGGCGCGAATATCCTCATTTCCAGCGATGTTCCGCTCGGCGCGGGCGTTTCGTCCTCTGCCGCCCTCGAAGTCGCCACGATGCACGCCCTCAGTGAAGCTGCCGGAATCCATCCCAGCAATCTCACGCTCGCCGCATGGTGTCAGCGCGTCGAAAATCGCCTTGTCGGTGCGCCAAGCGGAGTCATGGATCAGGTCACTGTGGCACTCGGCGAGGAAAACACCCTGCTCGTTCTGCGCTGTCAGCCGCACGATCTGCTTGGTACGCAGCGCATTCCGCCCGGTTGGAAGTTCGTTGGCATCGACTCCGGCGTCAAGCACTCCGTCGGCGGCGTTCCCTATGCCATTGCTCGCGTCGGGGCGTTTATCGGCTTGAAATATGTGCAGATCGAAAGCGGCAAAATCTATGACAACTATCTCTGCCGAATGAGTCCCGCTCAGTTCTACGACTACAGCGATTTTATCCCGGAAACCCTCACTGGCGCGGAGTATTTCGCTAATTACGAGTTCTATCCCGACAGCAAAGTGACCCGTGTTGACCCCGCCACAACGTATCGCCCGCGTGCCTGTGCCGAGCATCCTATTCTCGAAAACGAACGCGCCAAACACTTTTCCGCCCTGCTCCAAGTCGCCGAAATCCGCGCCTCCGAGTCTCCGCCCGATATGCCTCCCGAAGCGGGCATTCTCCGCGATGCCGGACAACTGATGTACGCCGCGCACGCCTCGTACAGTGATCGCCTCGATCTCGGCGCACCTGAAACCGATTTGCTGGTCAAACTCGTGCGCGATCTCGGCGAAAATCACGGCTTATACGGCGCAAAGATTACTGGCGGCGGCTCCGGCGGAACCGTTGCCATTCTCTGCACCGACACCCCTGAAGCAGACGCCGCCCTGATCGCTGTCTGCGAGCAATACCACGCCCAAACCGGCATTGTCCCGCGCCCCATCGTCGGCAGTTCACCGGGAGCCATCGCGTTCGGCGCACGCTACATCTTACGCGGTTAATTGATGATCCACGAAAGAACACGAAAAAGACACGAAAACAAGAGACCTCTTGCAAGAGTCGGATACGTTCTTGTACCCGACTCAAAAACAGCCGTCCTACGGACGAAATTCCCTCTCC
>CAZPZP010000059.1:0-11826 GCA_964591025.1 uncultured Chthonomonadaceae bacterium | reverse complement strand
CGTGCAGGTCTCGTTCCGCCGTGCCGTGCTTCGCACTCTCAAGGAGCCAGGGCATTTCGTCCGTAGGACGTCTGTTTTTCAGCCGGGTACGTGATCTCTACCCGATTTATGCAAGAGGTCTAATAGAAAAGGCACAGGAGAGCGAAACTCTCTTGTGCCTTTGGTCGCTTTAACAAACCTAACCAGCGGGCTTGATTTCGACAGTCGCGCCTTCGCCTTCCAGCTTCTCTTTGACTGCCTTGGCTTCGTCGGCGTTCGCGCCCTGCTTGATTTTCGCCGGAACCGCTTCCACCATATCTTTGGACTCTTTCAAGCCTAAGCCGGTAATTTCGCGAATCACTTTGATAACACCAAGTCGCTTTTCGCCCGCCGCCATGAGTATAACGTCGAACGAGGTTATTTCCTCGACCACTGCTGCCGCTTCGCCGCCAGCACCCGTAGGAGCCGCTGCCGCTGCCATCGGGGCAGCCGCCGACACGCCGAAAACCTCTTGCAAAGTTTTGGACAGTTCGGACAATTCCATAACCGACATACTCTTAATCGCTTCAACAAGCTCGTCTTTGGTCAGAGCCATTTCGTTTTTCTCCTCAAAATAAATTCGATTGTCGTGTTTCACAGCCTTGATCACTGCAAAAAAACAGATTAGGCGGGAGCGGCTTCTCCGCCGCCTTGCTTGTCCGCAATCGCTTGGATTGTGCGAACAAACTCGCTGATAATGTTGTCGAGTGTTCCGACGAACTCACTGAGCGGAGCCTGAATCGTGCCGATCACCTGCGCGATCAACTGCTCGCGACTGGGCAGTTTCGATAACGCAGTCACTTGCTCCACACTGTAGACCTTGCCGTCGATCCAGCCGCCTTTGACCATAATCTCAGGGCGGTTACGGAGTTCTTTCAAGAAGTCCAGTGTGGTTTTGGTAGACGCGACTACATCGCCTTTGGAAAAGACAAGGGCAGTCGGACCAGCAAGCAGTGTATCCAGTTCCGGCGTCAAGGTCTCGCCTACAACGATCTTAAACAGCGTATTTTTCACAACGTGATATTCGCCGTTTACGACGCGCAGACGCTTGCGGAGTTCGGAAATCTCGGCAACGGTCAGCCCGCGATATTCGGTCAAAATCATGCCGTTGGACTGAGCGACCACTTCGCGCAGATCGGAAACGGTTTGGATTTTTTGGGGGTTGGGCATTCCCGTGCTTCCTTTCGGTGCATCTTTGAGGAAGAGCAGACAAACAAAAATCCGGGCATTCGCCCCGCGTGTCTGTGATTGCTCGTGCAGACAGCGGCGAACCCCGGTGCGAGCCGACAAGAAACTCAAGCGTCGGCGTGCAATATTCCTGAAATGGAAAGGGCAGGCTCTGGTGTCCTCGGCAGGTTTCCTTGCTGCGAATGCATCAAGGAGATTAAGCCGCGTTATTGCGGCACCGGCTGTCTGCGGTCAGAGATGTTCAATTACCGTATTTTCAACCCAAATATGCCATACAATTCGCGGCTTGTCAAGGCAAACCAAAAATTATCGGTAAAATCGCTCAAATCACACTGAGACTTGCGCCGCAATCGTCCCGTATGTCACACTAAACAAAATCTCTTTCGTGATGTGAAGGATGCGAACCAATCTCTTATGAAACTGCCTGATTTGAATGCCGTGAAGCGTGTTTTGATTATCCGTTTGAGTTCTATAGGCGATGTGGTTCATGCGTTGCCGGTCTCGTCGGCACTTGGCGAGAGTTTTCCGCATTTGGAATTGACGTGGATTGTCGAGGAGACGGCGGCAGATGTGGTACAAGGCAATCCCTACCTCAAAGATGTGATCGTGGTTCCGCGCAAAAAGTGGAAAGAGGCACAGCCTTCGCCAAAACTTTGGGGCGATTACTTCGCGCTTTTACAGGATTTGCGGCGGCGAAAATTCGATGTCACGCTGGATTTGCAGGGCTATGGCAAAAGTGCACTGATGGCATGGGCGACGGGTGCGCCCTATCGTCTCGGCTGGTGGAAAATGCAGGATGGGGCGCATCTGGTCTCAAAGCCAATTCCGCGCAATCCTGAAAGTCTGCATCGTGTAGAGTGGTTTCTCGATGTGGCACGCGCTCTCGGAGCCAATCCTTCTCCCGTGACATTTCCGCTTGTCATTCCCGATTCAGCACGACAAAAATCTACTGCAATGTTAAAATACATAGGCATCGAGCCGAATACGCCGTATGCGATCATCAATCCGGCGACAGGGGATCAACTGCGGCGTTGGGGTTCGGAGAATTACGCCCGTGTAGTGCGATTGTTGGCAGAGCAGCATCGAATGTCCGTTGTGCTGATCGGTTCCAGCAAAGATATTGAACTCTGCAATGATGTCGCGGAACGTGCGACCAAAGGAATGCTTGGCGAGAATTTCGGTGTGTCGGCTCCCTGCGTCTTGGCGGGCAAAACAACAGTCATTGAATCGGCAGCGATGCTCGATACCGCAATGATTGTCATTTGCAGCGACACGGGAGCCGCCCATATCGCCGCCGCACTCGGTACGCCCGTTGTCGGAATCTATGCCCCCACCGATCCCGCTCATGCCGGACCTTACGGACAATTGGATACGGTTGTCTCCCATTATGACTATTGCGCCAGAGAGTGTACCACGCGGATTTGTGCCGTGCCACTGCCCCAAACCGTTCCTGCCGACTTGAACACAGCCGCTCAAATGCCCAATCCCGGCACTCCTGCTTTTCCTGTTTCACACTGCCTTTATTCCATCACGCCTGAAATGGTCATGGCACAAGTTAGCGAGCGGCTTGAGACTTCGCAAAACGCTGCCGACCCCAGAAGCCTTATGGTACAATAAAAGCCATCCGGTTATCAGCCGTTCTGTTTTACGGATCGTACAGCGTTCAGCGGCGGCGCAGGAACGCAGGAATATCGAGTTCGTCGCGCTTCGGTGGTTCGGGCGTCGTGGAAGCCGGCGGCACGGGATCATTCGCGGCGCGATTTGGGACTGCCGCTTGAGGGGAAGGCGTGCCGAATGCGGGGCGAGGCGGTTCCGTTGCGGCAGATTTCGATAGAGGTTGGCTGCCTTGCGTTGGGCGAATAATCGGCGACTGCGAGTCGCGAGTGAAGCCGGTCGCCAAAACGGTGATGCGTACTTCGCCTTCGAGATCAGGATCGGGAACCCAACCGACGATGATATTGGCATCGGTCTGATCGCACAACTCCCGAATCGCCGTCGTTGCTTCGTTGAATTCTGCCAGCGTCAGGTCTTCGCCGGAAGTGACATTCACCAAGACGCGGGTCGCGCCGTTGATACTGGTTTCCAGTAATTGAGACGAAATCGCATTTTGAGCGGCTTCGACAGCACGATGATCGCCGCTCGCCTGACCGATTCCCATGAGTGCCGGTCCGGCATTCGACATAATGGTTCGCACATCGGCGAAGTCCACATTGATCATGCCCGGAATCGTGATAATATCGGAGATTCCCTGCACGCCCTGCCGCAGAACGTCGTCGGCAACCTTGAACGCTTCGACCAGAGTCATGCGCCGATCCCCGACAGACAGCAAGCGATCATTCGGGACGACAATAATAGTGTCTACTTTGCTGCGTAAATTTTCGACGCCCTCATCGGCGAGACGTGAGCGGCGCGGTCCCTCGAACCCGAACGGTTTGGTGACGACTCCGACAGTCAATGCCCCGATTTCGTTGGCGATTTCGGCAATAACGGGCGCGGCTCCGGTTCCGGTTCCGCCGCCCATGCCCGCCGTGACGAACACCATATCGGCTCCGTCGAGCATCTTCTTGATTTCGGATTTGCTCTCTTCCGCCGCAATGCGCCCAACTTCGGGATTGCCGCCCGCGCCGAGTCCGCGAGTGGAGTTCTCGCCGAGTTGCAAGCGGCGCGGGGCTTTGGAGACATTGAGAACTTGAACGTCGGTATTCATCGCCATAAACTCGACACCGCTCAAGCCTGAATCGATCATGCGGTTGACGGCATTGGTTCCGCCGCCGCCGACCCCGATGACCTTGATGCGTGCCGTGCCGAGTTCCGGCAGACTCCCGTTGATAAGCGTATTTGACATGGGTGCGCCCTTCCCTTTATTCTCGTTTCGCATGATGACAAAAGATTAGGAAAAAAATGTGGATTATTCGCGGCGAAATGCAAAAATTCCTACGCCGATTTACGATTTTACCACGAAATGAGAGGATTTTGGGTATTACACGCCGAAGCGATCCCAGATGGAGTGCCAAAAACGCCGTAGAATACTCAGAAAGCCGTCCGTTGCTCTGCGTGTAGGCTTTCCATACTGCGCCATTTGGCGTGCGCCGTACTGCACCAAGCCGACGGCAGTTGCGTAGCGCGGGTGTGTCAGCTCCAAGCCCAAGCCGCCGACGCCCTGCGGTTTGCCGATCCGCACCGGCATTTTCATGACCTGTTGGGCGATTTCGATGCAGCCCTTCAATTGACTGCCCCCGCCGCTGATGACAATGCCCGCCGGAACGACATCGAGGCATTCAGCGCGTTCGAGTTCCTCATATACCATCTGGAACAACTCCTGCATTCGCGGCTCGATGATCTGCACCAACGCTTTGCGGCGCAGTTTGCGGCTTTCGTCGCGCCCGACCTGCCGCACGTTGATCACGTCCTCGTCATCAATCATCTCGATCAGGGCGTGTCCACTTTCGGTTTTGAGGCGTTCGGCTTCGTCATGCCCAACCGTGAGACCGTAGGCAACATCGTTGGTGACATGGTTGCCGCCGACAGGAATCACGCCGGAATAGAAAATTTCTCCCCGAAGGAAGACCGCCAAATCGGACGTTCCGCCGCCAATATCGAGTAAGCAGACTCCCAGTTCGCGCTCATCGGGAAACAAGACCGCTTCGCCCGTCGCAATCGGCTCTAGAACATCGCTGGCAACCTCGAAGCCCGCTTTTTCGACGCACTTTTCGACATTTTGCAGAAAGGTTGTCGCGCCATGCACGATATGCGTCTGCACTTCGAGACGGGTTCCGCTCATGCCGACAGGGTGGCGAATGCCGTCCTGCCCATCAACGGAAAACGACATGGGGATCGCGTGGATAATTTGGCGATCCGGAGTAAGAATAATGACTCGTGAGGCGTCCATGACCCGCTCGACATCGGCTGCGGTGATTTCGCGATCCGAGTTGGTGATGGCGATACGCCCGCTGCTGTTGAGCGAGGCGATATGTTCGCCGGTGACGCCGACATAGACCGATTCGACTTCGCGCCCGGCTTGGCGCGTGGCTTTGCCGATGGCATCTTCAACAGCGCGGGTCGTCGCTTCGAGATCGACGACGACGCCCTTTTTCATGCCGAGCGAAGGGCTTTCGCCGATGCCCGTGATAATGATTTCGCCTTGTTCGCCGATCTCGGCAATCAGGGCGCAGACTTTGGTTGTGCCAATATCCAGACCAGTGACAACTTCATTTTTCGCCAAAATACCAACCTGCGGGGGAATTTTTACTTAATATTTCTTGATGGAACCCTTATCATACCCGCAGAGAGGCTTAATTTCGTCGCAATCCGGCAAACTCACCTGCCGACACACGTTTGATCTGTCCGGCGGCGTCCAAAATCAGATAGCCGCCGTTGGGAAGGGCGCGGGGACTCCAGAGAAGCAGGGTTTTGTTGGGCTGCTTGACCGCTTCGCGCTTCTTTCCTGCTATGCTGCCATTCATCATATAGGGTTTATTGGCAATAGAGCAGGTCAAATAGGCGGCGGAAACACGATATTTTTTGATCTGCTCACGGAATTTGGATGCAGAATTGAACGCGGGATAAACGCCGTCGTTGTCGGCGGTATAGGTCAAAATGGCAAGGTTGAGGGTTCGCAGATGACTGCGGCTGAAGGTCTCTTTTTGGATATTGGAACGCACAGCGTTCATGGATTTTTGCGCGGACAGCAACGGCGCGGAAACCCACACCAGACCGATTGCAATCGAACAGAAAATAAGACCGCGAACGACACTGTGCGGCGGAAACGGCTTGAACATCATAACAGCAAATACTCCTCGAATTTTGGGCAACAATGCCCCATACCAAATGCTATTCGGCACAAACCGTGCCGTTTCCTGCGTGGTTCAGCGGCGGCGCAAGAGTCGCGTCCAGAATCCCGCAGGTTTAGGGGAATTCACGGCAGGAATTTCGCCAGAACGCAAGAGATGCTCGGCAGAAGTTTGGGTTGATTTGGCAGCACGAAGCAACTCTTCGGCGTCGGTTTCAGGAGCGTCGGAGCCACGCAGGAGTGAACAGCGACTCTCTTTCCACGCCAGCAGTTCAGCGGCGGCAGTGCGGATTTCGAGATCAAGATTATCGAGTGCATTCTGCCAGAACGCTTGTGTTTCCAATGCAACCAAGCGTTCAATCCGCTTAATTTTCATGGAATTGTCCAGTGTTGGATCAAGGAGAATGGCGTAGGGCGCAAAAATATAAAGAAGAGCAGCCTGTTTGTCTTTCGGTACATCTTCGGGGAAATGCAGGGTTGCTGTGGAAAGCCCAGGAATACCAAAATTATCGGGTGTCTGATAGCGCATTGTTTCAACATACAAAAGCCAGCCGGAATAACCGGCAACTGCCTCCTCAACGGTCTCCCATGCAAGCGGTTCTTTTCTTTTGAGGAGAACGACCAGATTGCAGATTTTTTCGGCTTTGGTGGGTTCAGCATCCATGAGAGAGTTGAGAGCGAATCAGTCCGGCGACAAGCGGCGCGGTTTGATGGAAGTCGGCGTCTCCGCGCAAGGTAAAATCGGCATATTGACGTGACGGTTCGATATATTGGGCGTGTCCGACGCGGGCGCATTCGAGATAATAGGTCGCGATAAAGTGTGGGTCGGGGTTGCCACGCTCGCCCTTTATATCCCGAAGCAAACGCCGTAATGCCCGAATGTCGGCGTCCAAATCCATAAACAGGCGCAGGTCGAGACGTTCCCGAATGAGGTCAATCGCAAAAATGAGATGTCCTTCGATGAGAATTACGTCGGGCGCGTCGGGAGCGTTTCGCAGGGCGTCCAAGTCGGCGACAAGCCGCACATTGTCCGACGATTCGGGGCAGTTGTTGTGCGGCAGGGTTTCTCCCGTCGAGGGCGAAACAAAAGTGGGTCCGCCGTCCTGTCCGCGATAAAAGTATTTGTCGAGTCCGAACACCTCCACGTTGATTGGCGGCGTCCCTTCCCGCAAGAGGGGCGCAAGCAGAGCCACAAACGTACTTTTACCCGACGCGGAGCCGCCCGCCATGCCGACCACATAACTGCCCAAAGTGTGTTATCTCCCGATCAAAATCCCCTGCGTCACGCCGAAGCAGTGAAGTCGAAAACTCTTGTCGTTATTTTCGGCAGTCAGGACTAAGATTCCTTCGCGCCCGTCGTTTTTGGGATCGCCGATGCGAATATCGAGGACACGACCGGGCAACGGCTCACTGCGCCACGCCTCTTCGAAGTCTGCGGGTTTCATCGCCCAATACGATTTATCCCGTGACTCGGACTTCGGCGTCAGGACGACAACGCGATCCCGCATGGTCGCATTCGGGAAATCGGGCAGAGTACTCGGTTCGCCCGGAACGACGCCAATGATCCATTTAACGCGGTTCTGCCAATAACTCTGAGCATAGCGCACACCGGACACAAACGGCGGCAGCGATTCCTGCATTCCGGTTCCCAGTTTGACATAGCCGGGACCGTCAAGGGGCGGCTCGAAATCGGACGGGCGCAGATCGGCGTCGGTGACTTCACGCACTGTTGCCGAGTCGCCCGTCCCGATAATCAACTGTGCGGGTGTCTTCTCGAAAATCACGGTGGCACGCGCCTCTTTGACAGAGAACGCCCGACTATAACTGCCGTTCTCCCAGTGATAGACGCCTTCGGTTGTGACGATCTGATGCAGGGCGGGCGGCGCGGATTTTTGCCCTTTGACCGGCTTCGTCGTGTTTTGGCGGAACGGCGCGACGATCAGGCTGTCCACTGTCGCGCCGATAAAGTCCGCCGTATGGTCAACGATGAACTGCTGTCCGTTCCAGCGCAAAATCTGCACTTTGCGCTTATAGTCGTCTTTGTTCAGCCCGGTTGTCATCAAAACAAGGCGATTGTCCTTGTCACTGCCGACTTTGCCGACATCGAACAGTTTGACGGGTTCGGGAAGCGTGACATCCCAAACGCGCTGTATCTGCAAACTGAACGCATTGGGCGGTTTTGGGGCTTGTGCATTTGCCGCGAAAAGTGAGCCACAAAATAAAGCGAGCGAAAAAAAAGTTTTGACTGCTGGCATATTGCCCTCTTTTTGGATCGTTCAGGGAGATATTCTTTCATACGGCGCAAAGGTCACAGCGAGTTTCCTTCTTGCAAAAGTGTCGCAAATATCACGTTGACATAAAAATGCATTCATTATGATGTGCGTCCGCAGGACGTCTGTTTTTTAGGCGGGTACGTTTTTGTACCCGATAAGAAGAACACTGAGGCAAGAGGTTTGGTACGATCTATTGGGTTGAGACTTCGCTGAGGGGGGCAAACTTTCTGACGGGTTTGCCCCCCTTTTTACCTCACCCCCCAACCCCCTCTCCTGACCATTCGTTCCTCATTAGGAGAGGGGGAGCCTCAGAACTTGGGATTGTTCTCCCCTCTCCTCCGAACGCAGAGAGGGCAAGAGGAGAGGGGTCGGGGGGTGAGGTAAAAAAGGGCGGAACCACTCCGTTCATTCGGATTGCGGCTCGCCCTCGGTATCGAATTTGACTTTGCGATAGACTTCTCGCAGGAGAATGCTCGCTCCAAGAGAGGTGAGAACAAGAGTGTCGGCAAGGTCGGTATACTCTTTTCTCAGCCACTCCTCCGCGCTCTGCCGTCTCATGTGAACAACAGACACCCGTTCCTGTTCTACAAGGAGATAGTCCGTCACGCTGTTGCTGCTGAGATATTCATCAATCTTCCTGCCTTTGTCAATACTTTCGGTGGACGCGGAAAGCACTTCGACGATCACATTGGGATTCAGTAGACACGGCGGTTTGTTGTCGTCGAATACCGGAGTGCCGCAAACCGCCATCACATCGGGATACCGATATTTGACATTCGAGACCCGAAAGCCCATTCCCTCGATGTATACTTCGCAGTCACGCTCCTCGAACGCCCGGTCAAATGCGACGTAGAAATTTCCGGCAATGCGATTGTGTGGTGCAGTGGTTCCAGCCATCGGAATAATCATCCCTTCGTCGTATTCATAGCGGCGTTCGGAGGCGGCGTTGAGGGCGACATACTCCTCAAGAGTAAAGCGGTGTGTGTTCCCATTACGGGACAATGTTTTGGGACGCGGCAGGGCAATGTTGATTGCGGGCGGTTCAACAACAGCAACAGACATAACTCTCTCCTTTCTTTGAGTGTGATTATACTCCACCAGCTTTTGTTCACTCACCTCTCGCACCGGAGGTTTTAAACCCCCGTCTGGAAAAAACAAGCGTCTTTCAGACGCACCATTCCCTGAGTTTTGCGTCTGAAAGACGCTTGTACTTTCTTGCCGGGTACTTTCAGTACCCGCCGGAACCGCTTTTGTTTACTTGGATTGCGGCTCGCTTTCGGATTGCAGCGAGACGTTTTCGTACATCTCGCGCAGAGACATACTTTGCCCGATAGAGCCAAAAGTCACAACATCATCGAGGCGGAAGTATTCCGTTCTCATCCATTGGCTATCGTTTTGTCTGCTCCAATGCATGACACGTACTGTCTCCTGTTCCACAAGGATATAGTCCTGCAAGGAAGCAATGCGAAGATATTCATCAATCTTTTTGCCTTTATCGGTGTCTTCCGTTGAGGCAGAAATCACCTCCACAAGCAGAGCAGGATTGAACAATGCCGGTGGCTGATTGCCATCGGAAATCGCTTCCGCGCACAATGCCATGACATCGGGATAGCGGTACTTGACAGGAGAAACGCGCAGACGGACAGCCTCTATATAGACGCGACATTTGGTTCCCTTGAAAGCGATTTTCAGTGCCGTATAAATGTTACCGGCGATTTCGTTATGTTCAAATGAGGTTCCGGGCATAGGAATAAGAACTCCTTCATCATATTCATAGCGAATAGTTGATGCGGCTTCAAGGGCGACATACTCCTCAAGAGTAAAGCGGTGTGTGTTCCCATTACGGGACAATGTTTTGGGACGCGGCAAGGCAATGTTGATTGCGGGCGGTTCAACAACAGCAGCAGACATAACTCTCTCCTTTCTTTGAGTGTGATTATACTCCATCAGCGGGGCGGCATACCGGAAATAACAGCGCAAAGCCCGCGCCTTTTCTTTGCGAAAGCGCGGGCGATAGAGGCGAAGGGCGACAAGCCTTTTTGTACGCCTGTCAATACGTGAAATCGGCGGTCATACTGAGTGTGGTTTTGCCGCCCGCCGGAACCGAAACATTGAACTGCACCGTTTGGGCATCTGTCTTGACATACGGCACAGACGTAGTGATGAGTTTCCATTGTCCGTTCAAGTTCTGCACGACGCGGATTGTCACATCGCGCTTTTTCTCGTTTTTCAAGACAATCTCAGCGACTTTGCGCGTCTGCTTTTTGCCGCGCTTTTGCGACGAAATCATCCGCCATTCGGTTGTGAGGTCGAAGGCATTGGACAGCGTGACGTTGATTTTGTCGTCTTTGGGCGTGTTGCGAACTTCCGCCGCACCTGCATAGCGCAGACTGCCGCTTCCATCTCGCTCATAGACGCGCAAGGCTCCCAATGGCAGCGGTTTGCCCAATCCGTCGGCGTCGCGATTGAAGAACGAAAACGCCGACTGCACGGTTCCACGCTGTGTCTGCTGTGCATTGCCCCAACCGTAATAGTCCCACGCGGAGAGCATGGGAGGGCGCGTGCTATAATCGCGCTTGATGCCGACTTTACTCGATTGAAGCATCAGGACGCGGTTCATCTGGTTCTGCTTGATCGTTGTCGGGCTTGTGATAGGATACGCATAAAACTCGCCAGCGGCTTCCGGCGCGGCAATCGGTGTCGCCGCAAGTGTGGCAGGTCTGCTATATGCCAATCCAGATTTTGCCATATAATTCAGAGATGCGTCTCTGGCTTTGCGGGCATCGGCAGGAACAGCGGCGCGGTTCGGAGTTCCGGCGATCAAGGAGACTTTGGCGTTCGGGTAGTCTATGCCCGTCTGATTTTGGACTGTCGCCCAGCCCTCGAAACCCAGCGTATCGGCGTCCGCTTCCAGTGTCGCCACATAATCGGTACTCCACGACAAGCCGCGAGTCAGATACGTGACTTCCAGATCGGCAGATTGTTTCTGTGGGCTTTCTGCCTGAACCGACAACTGCGGAATGGTCACGACATCGAGCTTGACCGGCAGTACAACGGTTCCGGGCGGCTGAACATAAAGTTTGCCCTCCCGCTCCAAAACGATCTGATCGCCTTGCTGCAAGGCGATGCGTCCAGTCATGCGCTCTGCCGGTCTGCCGTCGTCGCCGTAATTGACGACTTCGACCTCTTGCCCCAGATAGTTTTTGAGCAGTTCATTGCTGTCCGCAACGCCCAAATCGTAGGTATGCGCCACAATGTTCGGCAATGCCCCGTTGTTCTCTTTGCCCCAACCGAGCAGCACCGATTGCGGATCGAGTTGGCGGCTGACATCCGGCACATTGAGGCGATTCGCGCCCGACTCGAGCGACACAGTGCGCTTTTCCTGTACCATTCCGAAATCCTGTGCGTAGACCGTCAGTTCGAGGGTTTTGCGCGGCGGCGTATTGTTGTCGGCTTTGGCAATATCGGCGCGACTGCTCCATGTCAACCACGCGCCGCCCGCCAAAATCGCACCGATGCCCGCAAGGGCAATGGGTTTCTGTTTCATGTTGTTTTGAT